>CAYQDH010000332.1:0-6411 GCA_964416075.1 uncultured Anaerolineales bacterium
TACCCGTCGCAGCAGCATCCCCATTGACACAACGCCATTTCTGTGTTACCAATGATCAACGGACGAACAATCATGAGCCTGCCCATCGGCCAGGGCTCCATTTTTGAGGAGGCACCCATGCCCTCGTACCAGTTCGGTCATATCCACCTGAACGCCCACGATCTGGACGCCGCCATCGCGTTCTACCAGCACATGTTCGGCGCCACCCTTTTGAGCAAGACTGAAAACCTGCCGGGCCGTTTCTCCGCCGCCCTGGATATCCACGGCCTGCGCATCCTCATCTCCAACTAGATGTACCCTCTCGATGCGCCCGCCCTCCCCGCCTCGGCCCAGGCGCGCTGGGGGCTGGAGCATTTCGCTCTCGTCGCCGACAACTTTGAGCAAGCCATCGCCGACCTCCAGGCCAAGGGCGCCGAGTTCACCATCGAGCCGCGCGAGTTTCGCCCCGGCTTTTGGATCGCCTTTGTCAAGGCGCCCGAGCAAGTGCTGATCGAGATCCTCAGCGCGTGACCCTGAGCGCAGGCGGAAATCCCCCAGCCCCTGGAGGCAACGCTATGGTCTCGTGGCAAGATCCATCGCTCCCCTACCAACAGCGCATCGACGCGCTGCGCGCCACCAAATTGCGCCATACCGCGCTCAAGGTGCAGCAGGGGGGCTATTTCGATACCGACGACCTGGGTTACATCCCTTGGGATCAACCCATTCCCTTCGCGCCCCAGCCCAATCATCCTTCGGGCCGCTGCTATGGCATGCGCAGCATCGGCGAGAATTTCCGCGCCTGGCTGGCGGTCTGTCCCACCTACATCGACCCCCAGAGCTCCCTCGCCGGCGCATGGATCACGGGCGGGATCCCGGGCGTGGGCGGTTGGCGTCCTGAGGATCGCCCCACACACCTGGAGCCGACCTTTCAGAAATACAATATCGTGTCGCCCGGCATCGGCGCCATGGGTCACCTGGGGCCCGATATGCACATCGGCCTGGAGCTGGGTTGGGGCGGCCTCCTGCTCAAGATTCGATCTCACCGCGAGTTGAGCCGCCCTGCCGATACCTCGTTCTACGACGGCGAGGAGGACCTGGTCCTCGGCGTGCAGACGTTTATACGCCGCCACGTGGCCCTGGCCCGCGAGATGGCCGCCCAGGAACCCCAACCTGTGCTGGCGGCTAACCTGCTATCCATCGCCGAGATGAACGCCTGGCTGGTGGAGCACCCACCTCGCACCCTGCGAGAGGCCTGCCAGTTCCTGGCCTGGTTCCAGAGCCTGGACAAGATGTACGGCGGCGGGGGCGGAACGGGTCAGCTAGACGAGCTCTTGCGCCCCTATTACGAGGCCGACCAGGCCGCCGGGCTCGGGGACGACGAGGCCGTGATCTGGCACGTCGCCAGCCTGATGGTGAACAATCCCCACTATGCCCAGATCGGCGGTCCCGCGCCAGATGGCCATGACCTGACCAGCCCCCTCTCCTTCCTCATCCTGGAGGCGGTGCATCGCCTGCGCATCCCCTCCAACTTGGCCATTCGCGTGCACGATGGGCTGGATCCCGCGCTGCTGCGTCGCGCAGTGACCTATCTTTTCGAGGATGGCACCGGGCCGAGCTATTCCTGCTCCAAAGGCTTGGACGAGGGCTATGCCCGCAACGGCACGCCCCTGCCCCTGGCCCGGATGCGCGCCAAGGTAGGGTGCAACTGGACAGCCTTGCCGGGCATCGAGTATCCCCTGCAAGACGTAACCCGCGTCTGCCTGGTGTCTCCCCTGCTGCACGCTCTCGGCGATGTCGTGCGGGACGGCGCCCCCGAGCCCACCATGGACACCCTTTGGGATCGCTATGTGCATCATCTGCGCTGCGCGGTGAAAGCCGTGCAACAGGGCAAGGATTGGCACATGGCTCACCAGGCCGACAACTCGCCCGAGATCGTGCTCAACCTGTTCTGCCACGGCCCCATCGAGCGCGGGATCGACGTCTCTGCCGGAGGCGTCGATATCTACGACTTGGCCATGGATGCTGTCGGCCTGGCCACCGTGGCCGACTCTTTGGCCGCCATCGAGCAGCGTGTGGTTGTGGAGCAACGGCTAACCTGGCAGGATCTCGCCCGGCATCTGGCCCGCGACTTTGCCGGCGCTGAGGACGTGCGCCTCATGCTCAGCCGGAGCGCCCGCTTTGGCGCCGGCGGCACGCGAGGAGACGCATGGGCGCAACGCGTCGCCGACCTCTGGACGCACCTGGTCCGCGACATACCGACCCCCCAGGGCTATCGGACCATCCCCGGCCTTTTCTCTCACGGCATCGTCGGCCTCTATGGCCAGGCCCTGGGCGCCACACCGAACGGTCGCCATGCCGGCGCACCCGTCTCCCACAGCGCCGACCCAGACCCCGGTTTCATGCCCGATGGCACCGCCGCGCCAACGGCCAAGTCGGTCGCGGTGGCCGCCATGCAGTGTGGCTGGGGCAACTCGGTGCCCCTGCAAATCGAGTTCGATCGGCGCCTGGCCCGCGATTACGGCGGCGTGGAGGCTATCGAGGCCTATATCAGAGCGCACAACGCCATGGGGGGCACCCTGGTGAACATCAACATCGTCTCCAAAGAGCAGATCCTGGAGGCCCATGCCGACCCCTCCACCCACCCCGACCTGGTGGTGCGTGTCACCGGCTATAGCGCCTATTTCTCATCCCTATCCCCCGCCTACCGCCAGCAGGTGGTGGATCGCATCTTGGCCGAGGGCTGATTCCCTATTGGTGGATCGCGGGACTCCAGGCCCGCCCTTTGGCGCTAGAACTAGGAAAAGCGAATGGAGGACACCATGCGACTAGATGGCAAAGTGGCGCTGATCACCGGCTCGGGCTCGGGCATCGGCCGAGCCAGTGCATTGCGATTCGCCGAGGAGGGCGCCCGTGTGGTTGTGGTGGACTGGAACCCACAGGGCGGCCGCCAGACCGAAGCGATGGTTCGCGATCGCGGCGGAGAGGCCCTCTTTGTGCAGGCTGACGTCTCTCGAGATGAGGATGTCCGGCGCGCCATCGATACCACCATCGCCACCTACGGGGCGCTCAATATCCTGCATAACAACGCAGGCATTCAGGTCTTTGGCACGCTGCCCAACACATCCGAAGCGGATTGGAACAAGGTCATGGATGTGAACCTCAAGGGTATATACCTGGCCTGTAAATACGCCATCCCGCACATGATCGCCCAAGGAGGTGGCAGCATCATCTGCACATCCTCCGCCTTGGGGCTGGTGGGTGACCCGGACCTTCCCGCCTATGGCGCAACCAAGGGCGGCATCCTGGCCATGGTCAAGTCGATGGCCCAGGCCCACGGCCCCCAGGGCATCCGCGTCAACGCCATCTGCCCCGGCGACGTGGAGACGCCGATCCTCGCCGAGTTCTTCGACTACCAGCCGGACCCGGCCGAAGCGCGCCGCAAGGTGGCTGCCGAATATGCCTTGAGGCGCATCGCTCAGCCCGAGGAGATCGCCAACGTGGCCCTTTTCCTGGCTTCCGACGAGAGCTCCTTTGTCACCGGCACCTATATCGTGGTGGATGGTGGCTTGACCAGCAAGTGCTACTGAGCTCCAACACGAAAGGAACATGATGCTGAGACGCGGCCTTTACTCTCTCATCGGGATACTGCTGATCGCCGCAGCGCTCGCTGGGCTGGTGATCAGCATTGTGGGAATTGTCGGAGTCTGGCGGGTGGAACAGTCTCTGAGCGTCGGCCTAGCGGATACGCTAGACCTTCTTGAGACGACACTCGCAACAACGGATGACGGGCTAGAGATCGCGGGGCAATCGTTGGACCAGGCTGCTGAGTCGTTCAGTACACTGGCGGGGGTGTTGCAGACAACCGGAAAGACCGTACGTGGTTCTATCCCGTTACTGGATTCAATATCAGAAACCACGACACAAGAGATCCCCTCGGTCATCGAGAGAACGCAGGCGGCGCTCGAATCGGCCCAGTCCAGCGCCAAGTTCATCGACTCGACGCTCCAGCTCCTCACCTCCATCCCTTTTCTGACCATCGAACAGTACGATCCCGACGCCTCGTTGGCCGATGCATTGGGCGAAGCGTCAGCCTCGCTGGAACCTATCAACGAGTCTCTATCGCAGATGAACGAGTCGGTAGAGGACTCTGCTGCCAACCTTTCCGCGATCGCGGAGCAACTCGATACCATGGCCGTCAATATCGAGGACATAAAGAGCAGCTTGTCAGAAGCCAAACAGGTGACCACGCAATACCTGGAGGTGGTATCCACGCTGAGGCAGCAACTGCAGTCGGCCAAGAGCAGCCTGCCAGGGCAACTGGAAATCGTGACCTGGTTTATCACCGTGGCGCTGGTCTGGCTAGGGCTCACCCAGGTTGGCCTGATGATGCAGGGACTAGAGATGATGGGCTTGAGCTTTTTCAGGCACGACAGTCCGCCGCGCTAGGACTTTTTTGGCGCACCCAGCCGCTCGGACGCGAGTGCAGCATCGGCCAATCCCACAGCACTTGCGCAGAGCTGTGCACACGCTATACTTGACTGCATACGGGCTCCGAGCCCGCGTAATACGGTTTTGGATTGTCGATTGGCTACTATTTGAGAGGGGGAAATGGCTATGCGTTCGTTTCACAACAAGATTCTTCGGGTCGATCTGACCAGCGGCCAGATATCGGTCGACGCGCCCGGAGAGGTCTACTATCGTCGTTATATGGGGGGCTGGAACATCATCGCCGACGTGCTGCTCAAAGAAGTGCCCAAGGGCGCTGATCCGCTGGGGCCGCAGAACAAGCTGGTCTTCGCGCCCGGTGTCCTCACCGGGCTGGCCATCTCGGGAGCGACGCGGAGCGCAGTGGGGGGTAAATCGCCCTTGACGGGCGCGTTTGGGGCCACCGAGATGGGGGGATTTTGGTCGGCCGACCTCAAGCGCGCCGGGTTCGACGCCGTCATCGTGGAGGGCGCCTCGGAAAAGCCCGTCTATCTCTGGATCAAGGATGGCCAGGCTGAGCTGCGCGACGCTTCCCACCTGTGGGGCAAGACGACCAAGGAGACCCTGGAGACCCTGCGCCAGGAGTTGGGTGACAAGCGCGTCAACGCAGCGATGATCGGACCCGGCGGTGAGAACAGGGTCAAGTATGCCTGCGTCATGGATGGCCTCAAGGACGCCGCCGGACGCACCGGCATGGGCGCCGTCATGGGCTCCAAGAAGCTCAAGGCCATCGTATCGCGGGGCACCATGAACCTCGATGGCGCCGAGCCCGACGCCATCCGCGAGATGGCCCGGCGGGCGGCCAAAGAGGTCCAGGAGGGCACCCGCTCCGCGGGCCTGCACCGCGCCGGAACCGGCGGCGAGGACCTGGAGGGCGGCATGCTGCAGGGCAACCTGCCCATGCGCAACTTCCGCGATGGCGAGTGGCCCGAGGTCGAGGGCATCAGCTGGGTCATGAAAAAGGTCGGCATCGGCATGGAGGGCTGCTGGGCCTGCGCCGTGCGCTGCAAAAAGGTGGTCAAGGCCGAGCGCGAGGCTTACAGCGTCGATCCCGATTACGGCGGACCCGAGTACGAGACACTTGGCTCGCTAGGCTCTTGCTGCGGCGTGGGCGACGTAGTCGCCGTGTCTCGGGGCAACGAGTTGTGCAACGCCTATTCCCTGGACACCATCGGCACCGGGGTGAGCATCGCCTTTGGCATGGAGTGTTACGAAAAGGGCCTGATCACCCAAAAAGACACCGGGGGGATCGATCTGCGCTTTGGCAACGGCGAAGCCATGATCGCCATGATCGGCAAGATCGCCCGGCGTGAGGATATCGGCAACATCCTGGCCGAGGATCTGGCGACAGCCGCCAAAAAGATCGGCGGTGATGCCGAGATGTTCGCCATGCACGTCAAGGGCCAGGCCTACCCCATGCACGAGCCCCGGCTCAAGCGCGGGCTGGCCATCGGCTATGCCGTCTCGCCCACGGGCGCGGATCACTGCCATGCACTCCACGATACCGGCATGTCCACAGCCACCGAGGCGGGCTTTAACCCCAACGCCGGCGTGCGGCGCATGGGCATGCTGGACCCCGTTGCCCTGGAGAGCCTGGGGCCTGACAAGGTTCGGGCCACCATGTACGCGACGATTAGCCACGTGGCCATGAACTGCATGTCCATGTGCATCTTCCCCGGCTGGTCGATTCCCGACATGACGACCATCGTCAAGGCCGCCACCGGGTGGGATGTCACTGACTATGAAATCCTCAAGTTGGGCGAGCGCGCCCTCACCCTGGCCCGCGTGTATAACACGCGCGAGGGATTCGATATTGAGGATGACCACTTGTCCCCGCGCAGCTACGGCCCCACGCGTGGCGGCGCCCTGGCCGAGGGCGGCATCGATCGCGAGGAGCTGCGCGAAGCCATGCACACCTATTACGGCATGATGGGTTGGGCCAAAGAG
>CAYQDH010000333.1:0-6400 GCA_964416075.1 uncultured Anaerolineales bacterium
CATGATCTACAAAGAGGTGCTGCGCCGCCGTGGGGTCATCAAGTACGCCGGGTCGCGCAACCAGGTCCCCGATGTGATGGATCAGCACGATCATCGCGCGTTGGACGGCATACTAGATGACTTGCAGCCGCTCTTCACCTGGCATGAAGGGGGCCGCTGATTCGGAGCGTTGCTTAGCGCGAACAGCGCGCTTGGCGCAGGTGCTTTCAGCGACGCTTGGACACACACCCGATCCCCACAACGCCTGGCCCCCCGTGCGTTGCCATAATCGCGCCGATCTCGGTCAGGAGGATCTGCTCTCGGGGGTAACCTGTTCGCTGGGAAAAGGTGCTGGCCAGCTCCTCGGCCCATTCGGGGCAGGCAACGTGCCCTATCCCAACGGTCTCAGCCGGCAGATGGGCGGCGGCCAGTTCCACGAGCTGTTCCATCGCAGCTTTGTGGCTGCGAGGCTTCTGGACCATGGTGAGCTCGCCATCCTGCAAGGTGAGGATGGGTCTGATCTTGAGCAGTGTGGCTAACATGCCGCCCAACTTACTGACCCGCCCTCCCTTGATTACATATTCGACTGACTCTAGCGCGATAAAGAGATGGACACGGCTGCGCACATCGCGGATCGTCTCCAAGACTTGCATGAAATCGGCGCCCTGCTGGGCCGCACGTGCAGCGGCGAGAACGACGAGACCCTGACCCACGGACAGGTTCTTGGAGTCTATCACCGCGATCTGACTCGGTGGGAATTGTTGGCTGGCCAGCGTGGCCGACTGGAAAGAGCTGCTGTGTTCGGCGGTGATGGTGATACATACTACCTGCTCGCCCGCCTCAATAAACGGGCGAAAGGCTTCGGTGAAGGCTCCCACCGACGGTGCGGCTGTGGTCGGCCAGGCCTGGGCGCCTCGGGCCAAGAACTCGGACATGGATATGGTTCGATCTGTAATCGACTCCATGCCAAAGTGGATGAGCAGGGGTACCATGGGGATGCCCATGTCCGCCAATTCTTTCATCTCGGCCGGTGGCAGGTCGCAGCTGCTGTCGATAACGATGCGTACAGACATTGTTAGTCCTTTGCACGGGGCCTGGGTCTCGCTTGTCGATGAAAACCCGGTGGCAAGCTCGGGGTTTCGCTGCCGCCGGACGAGAGTGCCTCGCCGAAACACGGCGCCGGGTGATCTACCAACCTAGGGCATAGCCAACGTTGTTACTCTTGGGGGCTGCACCGCCCATGATCACCTGGCGCTCTCCGTCGTAGAGGATGCCCATGCCCTTGCCCAGCTGTTGTGGCTTGACACGCATGGTCTCGTGTCCCCGCTCCCTTAGCGCCTCCACAACCTCTTCAGGGATTCCCGCCTCGACGGCCACCCTGCGGGGATAGGCCTGGCGTGGGTAGAAGGATGACGGAAAGTGGAGCGA
Organism: uncultured Anaerolineales bacterium; assembly: GCA_964416075.1. Taxonomy (GTDB): domain Bacteria; phylum Chloroflexota; class Anaerolineae; order UBA1429; family UBA1429; genus CAYQDH01. Next base: position 1,408 of record CAYQDH010000333.1, read on the forward strand.
GTGAACGACTGGAGCATCCAGCGCTTGTTGCACGTTCATCCCGAACTCGATGACGTTCAGGAAAAACTGTAGTGATGTCTGGTCCTGAGCGTCGCCGCCTTCGGTGCCAAAGGCCAACATGGGCTCACCGTTTCGCGTGACCAGGGTGGGAGTCAGCGTGGCCCGTGGCCGCTTGTGTGGCTCAAGGGCATTGGGGCGTTGTGGATTCAGGTAGAACATCTGTCCCCGCGTGCCCAACGGAAAGCCCAATCCCGCGATCACCGGCGACGAGGGGATCCATCCGCCGCTGGGTGTGGAGGCCACCATGTTGCCCTCGCGGTCGATGGCATCGAGATGGGTGGTGTCTGCCACGTGTTCGCGGCCTGTGGCCGGGGGGTGCGCGGCGCCCAGCGTGGCCAAGGCGCGACGGTTATCGTCCAGCACATCGCGTACAGCATAGTCAGGGAACCGGCGTCCCACGTCGCCCGGGCGCATCTGGTCCGACGCCTCAGGCCCGATCAGCCCTCGGCGCTCGGCCGCATACGCCTTGGATAACAACTCGGCGAACGGCACATCATCCAAGAGCGGATCCCCATAGTAGGCCTCACGGTCGGCGAAGGCCAGCTTGGCCGCCTCGATCAGGAGGTGTAAGTAGTCCGCAGAGTTGTGGCCCATCGCGGCCAGGTCGTAACCCTCCAGTAACGTCAACTGCTGCAGAAATACGGGCCCCTGGGTCCAGGATGGACATTTGAACACATCCAGCCCGCGGTAGTCAACGGCCACCGGTTCTTCTACCCTGGCGTGCCACTGGGCCATATCCTCGAACGTGAGGAGGCCGGCGTGCGCCCTGCCGCTCTGGTCCTGCACGGGGTTGTCCCTGATGAACGCGGCGATGCGCTCGGCGATTTCCCCCTTGTAAAAGGCATCGCGCCCGGCCTCGATGGCCGCAAGCCTGCCCCGATGTTGGGCGGCCCGCTCGGCGCGGCAGACGATCTCCATGGCATCCGCCCAATCGGGGTTGCGCAGCACATCGCCGACCTGGGGCGCCCTGCCCTGATGCAAGAAGACGGCGCCCGTCGAGGGATAGAGCTCGGTGAATCTGCGCTCGTTGGCCTTCAGGCAGCGCTGCAAGCCGTGATACACGGGAAAGCCATCGCGGGCCAACTCGATAGCGGGCTGCAATACCTGGGCCAGGCTCATGGTGCCCCAGCGTGCTACGGCGGTGGCCCAGGTATCTAGGGGCGCGGGTACACAGGCCGGCAAGTAGCCATCGCCGGGGATCAGGTCTATGTCGTTTTGGCGGCACCAATCGATCGTAAAGGCCGCCGGGGACCACCCCATGCCGCTGACGGCGTAGGCCTTTTTCTCTTGGGCCACGTACACCAACGTGGGCACCTCGCCGCCCATGCCGCATTGCTGAGGCTCCACCAGGGTGAGGCAGAGCCCCGTCGCGGCGGCGGCATCGATGGCGTTACCGCCCTGTTGCATGATGCGCAGGCCCGCTTCCGTCGCCAGGTAATGCCCCGAACTCACGATCCCTCGGCGGGCCATGATCATCGGGCGCGTCGTCATCATCTCATCCACGATAGCTCTCCTCAATGGCCAATCTCGGCCCAGGGTCGGGCTTGGCCCGAACTCGGGCGTGACCCCAGCTCGGGCGCGGCTCAGGTTGCCGTATCGCGTAGGCGGTAACGCCTAGGCGATATCCCACGACGTGCGTTGCAGCCAGGCCGGCAGGTCGGCCTCCTGGGTGCCGGCGAAGCGGCACGCATAGCGACAAACGGCGCAGGTTCCCTTCATGGGCCGCACAGGCGGCTCGCCCTTGATGCTCTCGATCAGCGTGATGGCCTCTTGCACCGCGGCGTCCTCGCCCATCATCACCAGGACCACTGCACCCTCGCTGCCTCCGATGCCCCCGGAAGCGACGTGCTTGACATCGACGTTAAAGAGAATTCTCAGAGCCTCGATCTCGGTCACTACCGTGGCCTTGATGATGCAATACATGCCGAAATCGGCGCCGATCGTATAGTCGAATGTCTTGGCTCCAGTGTATAGGGCCGAGTCACAGACGGAGGTCACCAACTTTTCCAGGCCCACCGGCGCGATGATATTCAGTCCCTGCGAGGTGACCGTGCCCCAGATGGCCGCGACCGTGCCCCCATCAAAGCCCGAGGTAATCACTCCCACGTGTCCGTCTGGGTCCACGGCGTTGGCCCCTTTGATGATCACCGTCGCTCGGTGAAAATCGTCCAGCGCTTCGCGGATCGTTTTGTTCACCACCTGCCCCTTGTGAAGGATGATCGGGAAGGGCTGCCGATCCGCCGGGTCAGTAACGCAAAGCAGCCCATGGGTGGAAATGCCTGCCGTAAAGCGAGCCGGGACGATGTCCCATCCCAGCAATTCCTGGGCTACAAAGGCGTTGGTGGTGCCTCCTGGAAGGATCACGTAGGCCTGTTCCAGCGCCGCCCGCACCGCGGGCATTTTCACCACAGCCTTGGCCAGCAACCTCTTTGATTCGGCAGGGGTGAGGGTGAAGACAGCTTTCACGATGGTTCTCCTCCGTCTATGACATCATATCTCAGCGGACCCGAATGGGTTGCCAGGCGGCATCCGCACAGCCATGCCATGCCACACGTACGGACTCCGCCCGGCGATCAGTCTAGAAGCCTCGAATTTTGTCGGTCTGGTTGCGCAAGGGCAGCTTACCCTTGATAAAACGTTCCAGGTTCTCGTTAAAGATGTCCATGATGTATTCAGCCTCGCGTTGTGTGCCGCCCGCTGCATGGGGGGTGATCAGCAGGTTGGGGGCATCCCACAACGGACTATCTGCGGGCAGGGGCTCCTGGGAAAAGACATCCAGGGCCGCCGCGCCGAGCTTGCCGCTCTTCAGGGCTGCCAGAAGGGCTTCCTCGTTGATGATGTGCCCGCGCGACATGCCCAACAGCATCGCCCCATCTTTCATCTGCGCGATCTGCGCCGCACCGATCATGTCGTCGGTCTCAGGTGTATAGGGCACGGTCACCACCACGAAATCGGACTGCCCCAACAAGTCGCCCAGGCGCTCCAGGCTCCACAGTTCGGCCACCGCTTCCGGCTTGTTCTGAGGGATGAGGTCCACCGCGATAACGCGCATATCAAAGGCGACCGCCCGCTTGGCGATGGCGCGGCCGACCTGTCCAAAGCCGACGATTCCCATGGTGCTTCCGGTCAGCTCGAACATGCACGGGCGCACCTGGCGCGCTACCCACTCGTGCTTCTGTTGAGCTATCGCGGAGTTGATGATCTGCCGCTTGACGCCCAGGATCATGCCAAAGGTCGACTCGGCCAGGCAAGGGCCGTGCGTGCCGCTGGCGCTGGTGAGCAGGACGTCGCTGGCCACAAATTCGGGGATGGCCAGATAATAGTTGATGCCCGAACTGGGCGATTGTACCCACTTGAGCTTCTTAGCTGCCAGGAACAGGTCCCGGTTCATCCAGCCCATATACACATCGGCATCCGCGATGGCGGCGGGCGTGTCTTGGGGATTTTTGACGTGGACGAATTCGATATCCGGGTACTTGGCTTGCAGATCTGGGATGGCCTTCTCCAGGCCCATAGGGTTGGTACCGATCACTACCTTCATCTTTATTGTTCCACCTTGTCAAGTAATTCAGGGGCACCCGGCCCCGATGGTTGCGCATGGCGTGCGCCGCAGGCCACGCGGCAGATTATACACCCGAACGACCCAAAGCCGCAGATTAGATGCCCCGCACCGTTCCCCCTCGCGCCGAGGTTTATTTAGGGATGGGTGAGCACCTAAAGCAGGCCCATCTCGCGGAGGGCGCCACCGATCGCTTCCCGTTGTTGGGCCGTGACGGGGAGGTTCGGCACAGCCACCAGGCCATTCCCGATCCCTAGCAGGGATAGTGCTGCCTTGACCCCCGCCGGGAAGGCGCCGAAGCCGATACCGCGCTGCAAGGCTTGGATACGCTCTTGAATGGCCCAAGCTTCCTGCCAATGTTTGTCTTGCATGGCGTTCCACAATTGCACAAACCACTGGGGAACGAGGTTGGCGCCCGGGCTGATGCAGCCGTCGCCGCCCACCACCAGCTGGGCAAAGAGCATGTCGTCGCTGCCGGTGACCACGGTGAACTGCTCTGATTTCACCGTCTGGCACAGCCGCTGAAAGTAGCGCAGGTTGCCGCTGCTGTCCTTGATGCCCGCAACTCCCGCTTCATCTGCCAGGGCGCGAACCGTATCCGGCTCGATGTTGACCTTGGTAAAGAAGGGGATGTTGTAGAGCAGGATGGGCAACCCGCTTTCGGCGGCAACGGTCTGGTAGTGACGGATGACCGCCTGTTGATCGACCGCATAATAGTAGGGTGGCACGACCAGCGCACAGTCGGCGCCCAACCTCTTGGCCAAGCAGGTCGTCTCTACGGCTTGGCGTGTGCCCGGCTCGCCCGTGCCTGCGATCACCGGCACCTGCCCAGCCACCTCGTCGATAGCGATACGCAGTGCGCGTTCCTTCTCTTCATCCCTCAAAACAGCAAACTCACCAGCGGTGCCCAGGACAACGATGCCGTGGGCCTTGGCGGCCAGGATACGTCGCACGAGTTTGCGGTACGCTGGCTCGTCAACCGATTCGTCCTCAAGTAGGGGGGTGACCAAGACGGGCAGGACCCCAGCAAAACGCCTTGAGAACATAGATCCTCCTAGAGATACAAGCTGGCTCACCCGAGCGAGTGTCGTGAGCCCCTAGAACAAGACATAACCTCCACAGACTGAGATGACCTGCCCTGTGACATAGTCCGATAGATCGGTGACCAAGAACTCCATGACCTTGGCGCAGTCCTCAGGCATCCCCAGTCGGCCGAGCGCGATCTGCGCTTCCAGCTCGTGGCGCACCTTGTCCTCTGCACGCCCTTGGGCGATAGCCCGCGACGAAAGGATCCAGGCTGGCGCCATGCAGTTGACGTTGATGTTATGGGCGCCCACCTCGCCGGCCAGCAATCGGGTAAAGTGGATGATCCCG
>CAYQDH010000334.1:0-6395 GCA_964416075.1 uncultured Anaerolineales bacterium
CTTGTCGGCCTCGCGCACCGAGCTGATCCGCTGCGCGATGATAAAGATGGTGGTCTGCGCCAGGTGGTTGTCGAAGGACTCGCGGATGCGCGCCTCCGTGGCCGAGTCCACGGCGCTGGTGCTGTCGTCGAGGATCAAGATCTTGGGCCTTTTGAGGACGGCGCGAGCGATGCACAGCCGTTGCTTCTGCCCACCGGATACGTTCACCCCGCCCTGCCCTAGCGCGGTGTCATAGCCCTCGGGGAAGGACATGATAAAGTCGTGCGCTTGGGCATCCTGGCAAGCCTCTTCGATCTCCGCCTGGGTCGCCTCTTGGCGCCCCCAGAGCAGGTTCTCGCGGATGGTGCCGGAGAACAGCGTGTTGTTTTGCAGCACAACCCCGATAGCGCCCCGCAGCGCTTCGAGGGCATAGTCTCGCACGTCGAGCCCGTCCACCAAGACCGCGCCCGCCGTCACATCGTAGAGCCTGGGGATCAGGCTGACCAGGGTGGACTTGCCGGAGCCCGTGCCCCCCACGATCGCCACCACCTCTCCGGGCTCCGCGACAAAGCTGATCGCGGACAGCACCTCTTCGCCGCTGCCCGTGAGGCTGTATTTGAACGACACATCCCGAAATTCGACCTTACCTGTCGCAACCTGCGCAGGCGCCACGGCCATCGTGGGCGCGACCGGCGCGACCTTGTCGACGATGTCCACCTCGGTTTCCAGAACCTCCAAGACCCGGCGCCCGCTGGCCTGGGCGCGCGCGGCCATCACGAAAACCATGGAGATCATCATCACGCTGAACAGGATCTGCATGACGTAGCTGATAAAGCTGATCAGCTGGCCCGCGCCCATCGTTCCTGCGGAGACCATATGGCCACCCATCCATATGACGGCCAGGGTCGCGCCATTCATCACCAGCATCATGACCGGCATGTTCAGGATGATGATGCTGACGGCCCGGATGAAGGCGTTGGTCAGGTTGTCGTTGGACTCTTGAAACTTGTCGATCTCGAAATCCGCGCGGACGAATGCTTTCACCACGCGCTGCGCGATCAGGTTCTCTTGCAGGGTGTTGTTGATCTCGTCCATGCGCCTCTGCACCATATCGAACCGCCGCGTTGCCGTCCTGATGATGAGCGAAACACCCACGACCAACAGGGGGATGGCCACGGCGAGCACCACGGAAAGCCGGGCGTTGATGCTGTAGGCCAGCAAAAAGGCAACCACCAGCATCATCGGCGCGCGCATGAGCATGCGAAGAACCATCATGAAAGTGAGTTGCAGGTTATTGACGTCGTTGGTCAGCCGGGTCACCAGCGACGCGGTGCTGAACTGGTCGATGTTGTGGAAAGAGAACTGCTGCACTTTGGCGAACAGCGCATCACGCAGGTTTGCGCCAAAGCCCATGCTGCCCAGCGTGGATAGCCGCATCACCACGACGCCGAGCCCCATGGCCGCCAGGGCCAGCAGCGCCATGTAGAGACCGATCTGGGCGATGTAGGTCACGTCCTTGTTAACGATTCCGATATCCACGATCCTGGCCATCAAGAGCGGCATACTCAGCTCGCAGATGACATCCAGCAGGATGATAATAGGTACCCAGGCCACCGCACGTTTGTACCGGCCCACATAGCCGGCCAGCTTTCTGATCAATGTCTACTCCTCGTGTGCATGGGATTCCGTTCGGCTTACGGTTGCCACTGCTGCAGGTTGGCCTGCATGCGCGTCAGCAACTCGCGAAACAGCTGTAATTCGGCCTCTGTGAGGCCGTCGAACATCATCTGGTCCAGTCTGCCAAAGGCGCGGCCGATCTCCGCGCGAACCGTGCGGCCCTTTTCCAGGAGCAAGACCCGCGATACGCGCTCGTCGCTAGGATCGGCCTGGCGCTGCACGTAGCCGGCCTGTTCCATGCGCTTGATCACCTTGGTCGCGGCGGCGGGCGAGATCTCGAGCTTTTCGGCGATCTCCGAATGGGTCATGCCGTCTTGTTGCGAGAGGATCGCCAGCAGGATGGCCTGGCCGCTGTAGAGGCCGATGCGCTCCATCAGTTGGTCGGCCCTGGTGCGATGCAGCCGGCAGACGTTGACCAGCGACCGCCCCAGGTCTTGGAATTCCAGAGGGGACATTACTTCACCTGTATAAAGTTAACCAGTTAAGAGGATATTGTAGGCAAAAGCGAGTGGCCTGCAAATTGGGCGACGGCTCACAACCCAGCGGATTAGAGCTTGGACGCCAGGTCGCGCGCCCAGGAGCGAATGGCCTCCCAATCTCGCAAATCGCTGGCGGGCAGCCGATACAAGGGGCTGGCGGGCACGGCGCCGAGCAAGTTATCGGGGAAGCGCAGCCTTGCCGGATCGTACCGGCCGCCGAACAACGCCGTTGCGACCGGTTTGAGCCAGGGGAATGCGCCCAGCACCTGGTCGAGTTGCGCGCGCACCCCTTGCCATCCTTCCTCACCGGCCTTCGTGGGGCCCAGCGTAAAGATGGCCACGGGCCGAGCCGCGAGGGCTGCCTGGTGGCGCGTCAGGAACCGTGGCGCATCCTTGAGCCAGCGCCCGATGTACAACGGCGCCCCCAAGACCACGGCGCGATAGTTGTCCAGGGATCGCACTTGCCGTGCCGGCAGGATGTCCACCTGCAGTCCACCCTCCCGCAATATCGCCGCAACCTGCTCGGCGACCTCCTGTGTGGAGCCGTAGCGTGTGGCATAGGTGACGAGAATCGCCTCGGACATGGCTTCCTCCTTGCATGTACCGCGGGCATCTTGCCCGCGTCTTCCCCGCACCGCGCGGCGCCCCTAGCTCCACCGTACCGCGGGCATCTTGCCCGCGTCTTCCCCACACCGCGCGGCGCCCCTAGCTCCACCGTACCGCGGGCATCTTGCCCGCGTCTTCCCCACACCGCGCGGCGCCCCCTGGGTAACTCCCTAGTCCAGGTAATCCATCTCGGGGAGTAGCTTCCAGCGGTACTGGTCGGGGGGGCGCGTGTGGCGCGCCCACTCGGTGAGCAGCCGCGTATCGGCCAGCTTGTCTCTCATCTTGTGTCCAATGGCCTCGGGGTCCCAGCCCCGCAGTGCCTCGCGCCGCAGCTCCTCGCGCAGCCGCCGACAGGCCGGGTCGGCGGCGCGGTCCGACAGCTCGTAAGGATCCTCGGCCAGGTTGAAGAGCTGTGGCTCCTGGCCGTGGTAGTAGACCAGCTTCCATGCCTCGCGGCGCACCATGCGTTGTTGGGCGCCGCGTCGCAGCGCGGTCTCGTCGGTGCAATACTCGGAAAAGGCAATGTCATCCCAGGGGGTGCTGGGGTCCTGTAACAAAGGGAGGAGGCTGCGCCCGTGCGAGTTGGGCAGCTCCGGTGCACCCAGCGCCGCCAGCAAGGTGGCGTTCAGATCGTACTGGCTGACCACGCGGGAGCAGCGCGCGCCCTGGGGCAGCACGCTGGGCCAGGAGAGGACCATGGGCACGCGGGCCGAGTATTCGTAAAAGGTCTGCTTCCACCACAGGCCATGCTCGCCCAGTTGCTCGCCGTGGTCCGAGGTGTAGGCGATGAGGGTGTTGTCCTCCAAGCCGCTCTCGCGCAGGGCGTCCAGGATCTGCCCGATCATGGCATCCAGGCGATCGACCAGCGCCCAATAGGCTGTGCGCGCGCGCAGGACCTCGGCGTCGCTCACCTCCTCGATCCCCGACTCGCTGCGCCAAGCGCGCAGGTGGGGGTGGAGCGCCTCTGAATAGGGCTCGGGGTGCTGGGGCATGCCCACACGGCCGGCGTAGCGGTCGTAATCCTCGCGCCGAGCCACAAAGGGCTGGTGGGGCAGCATAAACCCCACGGAGAGGTTGAGCGGCTCCTGCGATACACCGCTGCGCCGGGCCAGCCCCGCGCGCGTGATGGCGTCCACGGCCGTGGCGGTGACATATTCGTCGTGCACCTGGTAGGCGCTCTGGCCGGGGCCCGATTTCTCCAGGCTGACGCGAAAGGGACCCGCGGTGCCCTGCAGCACACCGTGGTCCACGGGGCTTCCGCCCAAGTTGTTGGGGCCGTGGTCGCCCACCAGGCGATCGACATAACCGTGCAGCTGATCCGGCCCCACGGAATGCATGCGCCCCACGAGCAGCGGATGGTAGCCCCCCGCGCCCAGGGCGTGGGCCAGCGTGGGGACCCCCGCATCCAGGACGTGGTCGTTGGTCCACACCTCGATCTCGCAGGGGTGGCGCCCGGTGAGCAAGGCCATGCGCGAGGGCACGCACAGGGGCGAGGGGCAATAGGCCGCGTCGAAGGCCACGCCGCGCGCGGCCAGGCGGTCCAGGTTGGGCGTCCGCACGATGGGATCGCCATAGCATCCCGCCACCGCGGGGCAATGCTGGTCGGAGTAGATGAACAGCAGGTTGGGGCGCTGCTGCGGTGTGGGGTTGGGCATGCGTGAACCTCCGCTGGGCTTGAGTCTGGCGCGGCGACTGGGTGACCGGGAGACGATGCGACCTTGCCGCGACGAGGCGATCATACCGCGTTGCATACAAATGATCAACACTGTCTGTGCGGTGACGCTGCGCTGCCGTTTTGTGGTATGATCCGGGCGATGGTATATTGATAACAGAATCCAGTCGAGCGCTCTGTTATGGATCAGGAGAACTGGCGGAGGCCTAGTGCTAGGCGGGGGAACGGAATCCTATCACACAGGGCTGTTGGAATAGGGAGTCTGGGCATGGAATCCAGTGAGATTGCGCGCGAGATCGCCTCTTTGCCGCCCGAAGCTCAGAAGCAGGTAGCTGATTTCGTGGCGTTTCTGCGGACACGCTACAGCACAAAGCGGGGTCGTCGCCGAGAAAAGCAGACGTCTCTGGCGGATGAGCCCTTTATTGGGATGTGGCGGGACCGATGGGAAATGCAGGATAGCTCCGCCTGGGTGCGCGAGCTGCGTGAACGCGAGTGGGAGCACCACGAGTGAGCACTCTCACTATCGTCGATACTGACATCCTGGTCGACGCGGCGCGAGAGATCGAGCAGGCGATAGCCTGTCTCAATCAGCTCCAGCAGCAGTCAGAGCTGGCCGCTAGCGTCGTGACCCAGATGGAGTTGTTTGTGGGCTGTCGCAACAAAATCGAGCTTCGCAACACGGAGCGTTTTCTCCAGCAGTTTCGCATTCTCCGACTGAGTGCAGATATCTCGGACAGGGCTGTCGAGCTTCTGCGCCAATATCGTTTGAGCCATGGGCTACTCATTCCGGATGCTCTGATCGCGGCAACGGCTCTCACTTTGGGTGAACCCCTTATCTCTAAGAACCAGAACGACTATCGATTCATCGCCGACCTGCAGTTACTCGCATACCCGACCTCATAGTGGTCAGGGGGAGATGGAGACACGGGTGGCCTGCTCTACGTTTGTATATCCATGCTCTGCCGGATTAAGTCGATGTACTCGGGTCGCCGAGCACGGTAGAACGCCGCGCGGCTGCCCCGCAGCGTTGGCTGGTGTACAAAGGGGTGAATTGTTCGCCCCACGGCGCTCTCTTACGCTCTCATCGCTTCCATAGCCAGCGGTAGCCGAGGCATTCTGCCTTGCCCCAGTGGCCCGCGCGAACTAGATCAGGAACCCGAGTCAGATACTCGCGACAGCAACTCCAGCGTGGCGCCCACAACCTGCCTCTGCTGTTCCTCCCGGCTGATGCTCGCGCTCCCATCGCCGGACTGCGGGCCGTACCACCCAAACTGGGCGTGATTGCCCCCCTCGATGGCCACCCAATCGGTATCGCCCGGTAAGAGGGGCCGGCTGGCCGCGATCTTATCCCCCGTGGCCAGGCCGTCGCGCGTGCCATAGATGGAGGTAACCGCCAGATCGCGCCCCGAGAGGTCGTCCGTCGACGCAGGATAGGCGGCCCACAGCGACAGCCCGCGCGCCGCCTCGGGATGCTGGTAGACAAAGCGGGCGGCCATGGCGCCGCCCAAAGAGTGCCCGCCCACGGCCCAACGCTCTATCTCCGGGAAGGCGGCCATCACCTCAGCCGCGCGGTCGGGCGCAAAGACGGCCAGGTTGAGGGGCATGGGCGCGATGACCACCAAGTAGCCCTCGCGAGCCAGGGCATGGGCTGCCGGGGCATAGGCGCGCGGGTTGACGCGCCCGCCGGGATAGAGCACCAGGCCCACCGTGGGGCTGCCAACCCGTGGCCCGAAGACCAGCCACGGCTCGATCTCCACCTGCACCTCGTCGTCCGCTTGCAGCGCCGCCAGCGCCTCGGGCATCGGCGCTGCGGGCGTGCGGGCCCACACGACAAAGCCGCCTAGGGCCAGGATCAGCGCCAGCGGCAACAGCCACCACCACCGTCTCAGAATACTCATCCGTCCTCCAACCCGTCTGTGTAGCGCAGCGATTCTACCTCTGCTCAACGGCGGGTCAAGTCGCACTTGAACGGGCTCACCTTT
>CAYQDH010000335.1:0-6349 GCA_964416075.1 uncultured Anaerolineales bacterium
CCATTTGGCCTGTTAGCGGTCCCACGCAAAGAAGTGGTGCGAGTGCATGCCTCGAGTGGGACAACTGGCAAGCCCACCGTCGTCGCCTATACGCGCAAAGATATGGAAACCTGGAAAGAGGTCTGCGCCCGCAACCTGGTTTCCGTCGATATCACAGCGGATGATACGGTGCAGAACGCCATGGGTCTCGGCTTGTTCACGGGTGGCCTCGGTTGGCACCAGGCTTGCGAACACATCGGGGCCATGGTCGTACCGATGTCCTCGGGCAATACCAAGCGCCAGATCATGCTGATACAGGATTTCGAGTGCACCGTGCTGGTGTGTACACCGTCCTACGGCATTTACATCGCCGAACAGGCCGATGAAATGGGGGTCGACCTGAGCCAAAGCACCCTCCGTGTGGGCATCCACGGTGCTGAACCATGGTCCGAAGCCATGCGCCGCGAGCTCGAGCAACGGCTAGGGCTCGATCCCATCGACACGTATGGCCTAAGCGAGATTATCGGCCCAGGTGTGTCGGGTGAATGCAAGTATCACTGTGGCCTACATATCAATGAAGACCATTTCCTGGCCGAGGTTGTGAACCCCGAAACGGGAGAGCCTCTACCCTATGGCCAACACGGTGAGCTGGTCCTCACCGCCCTGACCAAAGAGGCCCTGCCGGTGATCCGCTACCGTACCGGGGATATCACATGCCTGGACCCCGCAACCTGCGCCTGCGGCCGCACCATGGTGCGCATGGAAAAGGTAAGTGGCCGCACCGATGATATGTTAATCGTGCGCGGCGTCAACGTCTTCCCTTCCCAGATCGAGTCCGTCTTGCTCCAAGTGCAGGGCATGGAGCCTCACTACCTCATTATTGTCGACCGCGAGCGAGGCGCGATGGATGACCTTGAAATCTGGGTCGAGGTATCGCAGGATACGTTCAGCGACAACATTGGTCGTCTCAAGAGCCTGCAGGAGACGGCTGAAGATGAGATGCAGGAGGTGCTGGGCATCCAGGCACGTATACGTCTGGTTGAGCCCGGCCGCATCGAACGTAGCATGGGCAAGGCAAAAAGAGTCATCGACCGGCGCGACGTGTACGGATCGCAATACTGATCCTTGTTATCAAGTCACTAGCACTTGTTAGTCGCACACCAACCACTGCGCAAAAGGGGGCACTGATGAAGATCACCCAAGTTTCGGCTTTCCTGGAGAACCGTCCAGGTCGCTTGCTCTATCTCCTGAACGTTTTGGCGGACGCCGAGGTGAACCTGGTGGCGCACAACATCGTAGACGCCTCCGATTTCGGCATCATCCATCTGATCGTCGATGATCCGCAGAAAGCGGTCAAAGCGATCCGCGGCGCCGGATTGACATGCTCGACCACCACCGTGATCGAGACCACAGTAGCCGATGAGCCAGGGGCCTTTGTAGCGCGTGTGCTCAGGCCGCTGGCCCAGTCTCAGGTCAACATCGAATATAGCTACGCCTATTCCTGCTCTGGCACCGCTCGCATTGTGCTCAAGGTAGACGACGTCGATCGCGCCGAAGGCGTCCTCAAAGAAGCAGGGGCTTAGGATCCCGCGGTCGGCGACGGCATGGCGGGGCCACGCTGCAACAGCATGCCCATGCGCGTCTTGGCCAGTACGTAGAGCGCGTCCTGGCCCTGCTCCTGCGCCAGAGTGGAGGCGGTGTCATAATCGGTAAGTGCCTCAGCATACTTGCCCAGTTGTTCCTCGATGCCACCACGAATGAAGATAGCCTGAGGCGACTGGGGCTGTAACTCGACCGCTTCTGTCACCGTCTCCATAGCCTTGTCCAGCTGGCCCGCTGACTGGTAGGCGGAGGCCAGCGAAACCAGGTAATCATGCCTACTCGGATAGAGAGCCTCCGCTGCGGAAAAGGCTTCCTTTGACTTTTCCTGGTTCCCCTGGATCTCGTACAGGACGCCAAGAGTGAGCTGCGCCTCTTCCAGGTCGGGCATGACGCTTATGGCCTTCTCGTACTCGGGGATCGCCTTGTCGAGTTCTTGGTTTCGAAGGTATTGCTCCCCCTCCGTCTGGTACGAGCGCGCTTGCTTCTCTGTGGGGCTAAGACCGAAGAATCGGTCAAGCAAGTAATTGCCAACCAGAAGAACCGCTACCACGATGACGGCAACGATAGCAGTCTTCCTGAAGGATTTGCGACGGCTCTCGGCCACGTACAGGTCTCCATACCACCACCAATGCTCCTCCGGCGGGTTATCCTGACGTCGCACCCCAGCCAGACCACCCAGGCTTGCCAGCTCCCTGTCGATCTCGCTAGCCTTGCGCATGAGGATGTTGTCGATCGTCTCGATGCGCGTTTTCTCAGAGCGCAGGTCCATACCCTCTGCTTCCAGGTTAGCCACCTGCACTTCCAATTGGTCGCGCATGTGTAACAGGCCGACCACGCTCTGGCCACGCCCCTGAAGATCGGCGAGGCTGATCTCCAAGTCGTGGAGAGCGTCTCGCACGGCCGCAGCTGAGGTCCTGACCTCGCTGTCATCCAAAGAACCTTTTGGCATAATGCCCTCCATGTGGGTCTGTCAGTCGCCTACTCGCGCCATCACGGCGAAGATGCACAGCCCAAGAGCGCTGGACAGACCCTATCCTCAACACTAGATTAGACATAATTTCAGGGTGTGTCAAGAACGTTTCGACGCACTGTAACCTGAAGGCAGTGACACATCTGGACGACCGGGCGATGTGCATTATTCGGTACGAGGCTGGTAATGCAATTAGCGCACGCAACAGCATATGTAGCGGTTCACCGAGTAATAGTAGGTCCCTTGGCGATCTTGATCCTGTAGGTCGTTCCACCAGCCGGCCAGGTTGGCGTCAGTAATCCCGTGGCCCTTGACCCATTGCTCTATCATCTGGGCCATACGATACCCGTACAGGTTGGGGCGTAACGCAACATTGACGAGCGTATAGATGGAGGGCAGGACATACTGGAAGCCAGCGTGTTGACACAGACCATACAACGCGCGGCCAATCTGGCCATTGGGCCCGCTATCCGAAAAAGCCAGACAGATGCGTCGCGAACGCTCTCCATCCGCGGCGTGATAGATTTGGGTATCGAAATCGGTATGCACAACCAACGCCGTCCCCCCAGGTACGAGCACTCGCCTGATCTCGCGCAGCACACGCAATGGCTCGGGAACCCACTCTAGTGTCTCCACACAGAGCGCCCTCTCGAAGCGCCTTTCCTCAAACGGCAGCTCACAACCGTCCGCCTGCACAAAAGCAAGTGACCCGCCCCGCCCTTCGCCCAAGCAGCGTGTCACAGCCGCTCTGCAGCGCCGACCATCTCGATCCACACCCACAACCTGCGCGACACCGATGTGCTCGCGGGACAATAGACGCTCTGTCTCCCCAGTGTTGCATCCTACGTCGAGGATGCGATCCCCAGGCTTGGGGCTAAGTAAGGCCAGATAATGTTGCCACTGCCTGATGATATCGGGCATGGCAGGGTCCAAGAACTCTTCTTGAGCCACTCTAGCGTTCCTACCTCATCTGCCTGAAATGGTCTATCAGTCGGTTCGTGGCCATCGTCGGACGCGGATCGACATGGGCGGGCAATTGATCATAGATGCTGTAGACGCGGCGCCAATACCGTTGCCACAGGCCGTCATAGTCAGGGACTGAATCTGTTAGGTCTGCAAATAGCTGCGCGAAGAACGCGAGTTCCTGGCGGTAGCTATCCGGTGCCGGGTGTAAGGCAGTCTCCCAGAGGACAGCGCTCTGCAGGTCACCAAGAAGAGCCGCCAGTTTCGTCATCTTGCCATGTAGCTCCCCGCGCGACAGGCCCATTGTACCATAGTAGCCCCAATCAGGAATAACCTCAAAAAACGGCAGATAGTCGGCAACAGCCTCTCCGCCCGACCCAAAGACACCGCGATAGAAGGCGCGAGCAAGCTGCATGTGATCCGCACCAGGCTGGCGGAAGGATTGCGCGGCCTCGTACAGCGAGAGTTGATTGAGTAACGGAGTCATCGTGAAACAGATACCTCCACTATAGGGAGCTGCCGCCAACTCTTCCTCACGACGTTCGAAGAGGCGATCAAAGCGATAGTGGGGATAGATCGCGTTCTCCCCCTCTGTGAGAGAGAAATCCCATGTCAGGATGCGGCGCCTCTTGGCGATCTCTCGCGCCCAGGGACGCGCATCCTCATCGCCGCGCGGGTTGCCATCCGAGTTAAAGCCCAGATTGATGCTGATCGATGTATCCGCTGGGAAATCGTCCAGGCGACGTAGTAAGTGGCCCATGGATCTCTCTGCGCGCGACTTGTCAAAGGTCCATGCCGTCTGTTGATGCTCGGGCACAAACTCTCCCCTGCTATCAGGGGGCATGTATAGATTGCCCCAGCCGAAAAAGGGCGGTCCCCACGTGTTGAACTCTACCTCCGCCTGGGGCAGAGCTCGACTGATAACCTGTGCGATGTCGATCGACCGATCGATATACGTCTCCGCAGTGCATCCATTTCGCGAGCAAGCCCCCGGGTCGCCAGGAAAGATGCCCACGATCCCAAGATCGGGAAACCGGCGACACCAGGCATCCCAAAGAAACTGGATCTCTGCCCATTCATCAGCCAGACTGGGGCACAGAGTGCGCCATAGGGGTCCCGAGGTGGCCAAGCCGGCGATCATCTCCGTCTTGAGGCCTCGTTCCAGGGCGTGACTGATCACCACCTTCATCTGGCGCACATATTCGCACCCCGCTTCCGATTGCAGTCCCTCGCGGCAGAATAAATGTGGCTCCAACCAAAATTCGAAGACGTTGAACCCAAACGCAGCAATCATGTCAATCAGTGCGCACCAATCGCTATCCGACCAATGGTGTGGCAAGCCAGGATAGTACATGTTGGGGTTGTAGGCATTAAGCAGGTGCGTGGCAAAGTTATTATAGTAGATGGCCCTTTGTTCCATCGATCGCTCCTTGTCGATATTCACCGTCGCGCACCCACACATCGGCCAACCATGTTGCGAGGTCAGGCGATGGAGGATTCAGCCCATCATAGGCAGCGTCGCGACACTCGTCAAGCCAGTCTCTTTTGTTCGCAATTCCCCGTCTGTAGCGACGGAACTCGCTTCGTGGGAATTCCCCGAGGTCCGCCAATCTAGTGCGACCCGATGCAAGCGTTGTGACATAGATCACTGCTGGAATATCCTTTCGATGGTATAATCTTGGCAAGAGATTATACAAAGAGCGGCGGAGCCGCCAGACCTCACGTGGCCCGAACAGATAAGGAGAGATGAATAATGGCTACCGAATTGGCCAAGGGTGTCTATTGGGTAGGTGTTGTGGATTGGGGTATCAGGCACTTTCATGGATACGAGCTTTCGACGCACCGAGGGACCACCTACAACGCGTATTTGATCATCGATGACAAGATCGCCCTGGTGGATACGGCATGGGGCCCCTTTGAGGCGGAATTCATCGCCAATGTACGCGAACTGGTGGACCCCGCGAAGATCGACTATGTGATTGCTAATCACGCCGAGCCGGATCACTCGGGCGGCCTACCGGCGATCATGCGCATTGCTCCCCAAGCCACCGTGGTGGTATCCCGACGCGGCATGGAGAGCATTCCGGGGCACTACCATGAGCCGTGGAATTTCAAGGCGGTGAGGACAGGTGACAAGATCAGCCTGGGCCAGAATGAGCTGATTTTCGTCGAGGCCCCCATGTTGCACTGGCCCGACAGCATGTTCACCTACCTTACGGGACACAATATCCTCATGTCCAACGACGCCTTTGGACAGCACTATGCCACATCATACCGCTTCAACGATCAGGTCAACAACGACGAGTTGTACGAAGAGGCGCTCAAATACTACGCCAACATCCTCACCCCCTTTAGCGAGTTGGTGACTCGAAAGATCGACGAGGTGGTGGGGCTCAACTTGCCGGTTTCTATGATTGCGCCAAGCCATGGCATCCTCTGGCGCAAGGACCCCCTGCAGATCGTGACCAAATACGCCGAATGGGCCAAGCAAGTCCCCGAGAAGAGCGCCGTAATCCTCTTTGATTCCATGTGGCAGGCCACGCGGCGCATGGCGGACACCATTGGGGAGGGACTGGCTGAAGCCGGCGTGCCTTGCAAGGTCTTCTTCATGCCCGCTGAGGATCGCAACGACGTGCTCACTGAGGTCTTTAAGGCCAAAGCGATTATCATAGGCTCGCCCACGCTCAACCGCGGGCTGCTGCCGACCATCATGCCCATCCTGGAGGATTTGCGAGGGCTCACCTTCAAGAACAAGATTGGCGCAGCGTTCGGCAGCTATGGTTGGAGCGGCGAGTCGGTCAAGGTCATTGAGCAACACCTGGCCGACGCCAAGAT
>CAYQDH010000336.1:0-6338 GCA_964416075.1 uncultured Anaerolineales bacterium
TCTGCGCCAGGTGCGCCTCCAGCACTTCCCATGCGGAGACCTCTTTGTCGCGGATGGCGGCGGCGAGCGCCGTCGCCGTGGAAAAGACGATGTCCTTCATCTCGCCTCACAGGAATACCGTTGCACGAGCTTGTTCCGGACCTGAATGGCTATCTTTGGCGGGCTGGCCTACGGTGTAGGGGTCGCTGTCGCTTGCGTCGCGCTGACCAGCGTAGGAGCGCCCCTAACGGGTTTCAGATACTGGGTCGGCACATAGCCGATGTAGCCGTCGGGTGCTTTCACGCGGCACCACTCTCCCTCCGCGCTCAGCACGATCATCTCGCTGCCGTCAGGCCACACCTTGATCTTGGCGGCCATGTCCGGTTTGCTGCGCACATAGACGCCCTCTCCATCGGCGGATACGATCATCCTCTCCGTGATGCTCCCTGGGTCCGCGGTCGGTTCTACGGTGGAGCGGGTCGACTTGGGCGTAGCCGTGACAATGCTCGGGCCTACAACCGGTGGTAACGTCGGCAGGGGGTCCCTCGTATCAACGCTGCCCACCATACCACAACAACCGGATACAAACACCAAAACGACCGCCATGCACAGATGAGAAATGAGGATACTGCTGAAATCACGCATCGTAACATTCTCCTTGGAAATCGATAAAAATATGGCCACGGTGCCATCGAGTAGGGCATATGGGAGCAGGTCACGGTGTCTGGCAAGGGGTTGATAGGATGAGGGGGCGATGTTTCCTGCTCGCGTGAAGGTGCTTTTGGCCAAGCTCTCCGTGTGTGTTGCGTACTAGAGGGAGCCAACATCCTACAGCCCATTATAGCACACCCTATCGTGGCCGCCTACAAACCAGGCCCTAATCTGCGAGCGCCCCCCGGGCCAAGCTCGCCTCCGCAGGCTGGGCATGGCCAATTGGTCCTCAGCCGACGAAGGTCGGCTTCGCAGCCGTAGCACCAGGGTTCACCCGGTGGCCCCCGAGGTTTAACCCTGTGGCCCCCTCCAGACGTATTTGCAAATGTTTGCAATTGCAAATACAATCTCGCTTGAGAACATTCGCATTGACCCCAGGAGATAGGCCCGTGTGTTGTGAGGATAGGTTTCTGCAGCAGCTCCGAGAGCGCGGCTTCCGCCTGACGCCGCAGCGCGAAATGGTGCTCCACGTCCTGCACGATGCTGAGGACCATGCCACGGCCGAGGATCTCTACGCTCGGGTACGGGCCCTCAGCTCGGCCGTCGATCTGTCGACCGTCTACCGCACCCTGGAGCTCCTCGAGGAGTTGCACCTCGTCGCCTCGTTCGGCCTGGGCGATGGCGAGCGCCGCTATGAGCTATTGACGGTGCATCGCCCCCATCACCATCTGCATTGTCTCGGGTGCGGCAAGTTGGTCACGGTTGAGGCACCGGCGATGCAGCCCCTTCTCGACCGCCTGGCCCAGGCCCACGGCTTTAGCGCGCAGCTCGATCACTGCGTTATCTCCGGTTATTGCCAGGAATGCCAGGCCACTGTGGGCCAGTCTCTCCCGGCCCAGGTCGCCTGAACGAGAAAAGGACTGACACTATGCACATGGCGGATGCTTTGATCTCCCCGGCTGTGGGCGGCGTGATGTGGGCCGTCACGGCAGGAACCGTCGCTTACTCGATCAAGAAGCTGGGCCAGGACGACCTGGCCGAGAGCAACAAGGTGCCCCTCATGGGTGTGATGGGTGCCTTTGTCTTTGCCGCGCAGATGATCAATTTCAGCATCCCTGGGACCGGGTCCAGCGGCCACATCGGCGGAGGCTTGATCTTGGCGGCGATGCTGGGCCCGCACGCGGGGTTCCTGGCCATGGCGGTGATATTGGCCGTACAGGCCCTGTTCTTCGCGGACGGCGGGCTATTGGCCCTGGGCTCCAACATCTTTAACCTGGGTTTCTTTACTTGCTTCGTCGCGTACCCTCTTATCTTCAGGCCGCTTGTGCGCAAGGGAACGAGCTCCGGGCGGCTGGTGTGGGCGTCCATCCTGGCGGCGGTCGTGGGATTGCAGATGGGCGCTTTCGCTGTGGTGCTGGAGACGCTCTTTTCTGGCAAGACCGAACTGCCCTTTGGCACGTTTGTCCTGCTGATGCAGCCGATTCACCTGGCCATCGGCATCGTGGAGGGCCTCATCACCGCAGCGCTGCTGGTATTCATGAACAAGGTGGCCCCTGAATCTCTCACCGGCGTGCAGGCCGTGGCCGATGCCAGGCCCGGCAGGCCGGGGCTGGGCGGCGTACCGGCCAAAGCGATCGCCATCATCGCGGTCCTGGCGCTGGTCTTTGGCGGGGTGCTCTCCTGGTTTGCGTCGGCCTATCCCGACGGCCTGGAGTGGGCCATGTTCAAGACGGCGGGCGTCGAGGAGCTCGAGTCCACGGCGGGTGTGCACGAGACCCTGGGCAAGGTGCAAGAGTCGACGGCGTTCCTGCCCGACTATGGGTTCAAGGGCAACGACTCGCAGGGCGCCGCTGAGGAGGCGGGGGCCGCCTGGCCGTCCGTCAGCGCCGGCACCAGCGTGGCCGGCGTGGTGGGCAGCGCTATGACGCTCGCCGTGTCCGGGCTCATCGGCTATTTCCTGTATTGGTCCAAGAGACGCAAGAAGGGACAGGCATCCCCCTAAGGCCTGTTCGACGGAGTGGGGGGCCGAGCCCCCCGCTCTTGCATAGGGAGGGCTGGAATGACCTTTGCCGGGAGCGCCCTGACCGACATCAGGGTGCTGGAGGAACTGGCCGCCAAAGACACCTTTGTGCACCGCAGGCATCCGCTGGCGAACCTGCTGGTGACCTTTTGCTTTATCATCGCGGCTACGTCCTACGACAAGTACGCGCTAGCGGCGATGCTCCCCCTGGTACTCTACCCCATGTTCGTGTTCTCGAGCGGCGAGATCCCCCTGCGCCCGATCCTCATTCGCATGCTGCCGGCCCTGCCGCTGGTGTTGGGCGTGGGCCTGTTCAACCCCATCTACGACCGGCGAGTCATCGCCGTTGTCGGTGAGGTGGCCGTCTCCGCGGGGTGGCTATCGTTCGCCTCCATCGTCCTGCGCGGCTGCCTCACGGTGGTGGCGGCGCTGCTCTTCATCGCCGTGGAGGGGATCGTCGGCTTTTCCGCCGCGCTGCGGGCGCTGGGCGTTCCCCCCATCCTGGTGATGCAGCTGACCCTCACCTTTCGCTACATTCACGTCCTGGGCGAGGAGGCCGCCACGATGAACCTGGCCTACCACCTGCGCTCCTCGGGGCGCTCGGGCATCGCCTGGCGCGATTGGGGGCCCTTGGCCGGGCAATGGCTGCTGCGCACGCTCAAGCGCGCCGACCGCGTGTTCCAGGCCATGCGCTGCCGGGGCTATCATGGCCTGTTCCCCCAGGAGAAAGCACAACCGTTCCGCTGGGCTGATGCGGCCTATCTCCTGGCCTGGGCAGCCTTTTTCACCATCGCGCGCCTGGTCAACATCCCCCAGACCATCGGCGCCCTGGCCGTAGGCCTAGGAGGCTGAGTGTCCATACTGAGCTTGGTAGACGTCAGGTATACCTACCCCGATGGGCGCCAGGCGCTGCAGGGCGTCTCCTTCGATGTGCAGCCGGGCGAATCGGTGGGCCTGGTGGGTGCCAACGGCGCGGGCAAGACCACGCTGCTGCTCATGCTGCCCGGGGCGATCTTGCCCACTGCGGGCGAGATACGGGTGCTGGACGTGCGACTGGACAAAGCCTCGGCTCCCGCCATCCGGCGCCACGTGGGACTGGTGTTCCAGGACTCGGACGACCAGCTCTTTACCATCAGCGTCTACGACGACGTGGCCTTTGGGCCGCGCAACATGGGCCTACCTGCGGCCGAGGTGGCCAGCGCCGTGGAGGGGGCCCTGGCGGCGACGGGCATCACCCACCTGAGCCAGCGCGCGCCCTACCGGCTCTCCGGCGGCGAGAAAAGGCTGGCGGCGATCGCCTCCATCCTCTCCATGGCTCCCGAGCTGGTGGTGATGGACGAACCCTCCTCCTCGCTGGACCCCAAAGCGCGGCGCAAGCTCATCGATCTGCTGGCGCGCATGCCCCAGACCAAGCTCATCGCCTCCCACGACCTGGACCTGGTGTGGGACGTGTGCAGCCGGGTGATCGTGCTTCAAGATGGCCGGGTGGCCGCCGATGGCGAGACCCAGGCCATCCTATCGGACGGCCAGCTGTTGGACGACTGTGGATTGGAGCTGCCGTTGAGGCTCGGCGCGCGCCTCGAGAGGCCTGCCCGCGCACGAGGATGATGCTGTTGGCATGTCAGAGCATCTCGCTTCCGGCGCCAAGCATCGCCTTGCGCGGCCCCAGGGTTCCATCGCCGAATCCCTATCCCTTCCTCAAGACCGGAACCAACAAGGAGCACATCGATGAGCGACGTGACGATCCATCCCAGGGAGTATCCCCGCGCCCTGCGCAACCCGCTGATGGGCTTCCGCGCGGGCGTGAGCAGCACGCACCAGTGGTCCACGCTGGCCAAGGTCTACATCCCCTGGAATGCCATCGAGAACGATGAGAGCGATACCATCGACAAGATCAGCGCCTACTGCGACCGCACCTGGCGCGATGATGATGGCCGCGGGGTGGAGGCCTATAACACCAAGGTCATCCCCCGCGTGTACCTGCACTTTCCCCAGCGCCACGAGAAGGTCTGGCCGGCGGATATGCAAGCGGATGACTATGCCAGCGACCAGTTCCTGCGACGCGTGGCGCGCCTCAGCGAGCGGTTGGCTGCGCTGTGGGACCACGATCCGCGAGTCGCCTATGTGGAGATGGGCCTCATCGGCAAGTGGGGCGAACACCACAGCCCCGACCTCACCCCCGAGATGCAAAAGCTCCTGGGCGATATCTTTTCCCAGCGCTTCCAGAACAAGCTGGTGATGGTGCGACACCCCTGGGATTTCCAGGGCTACCGCTTTGGCATCTACTGGGATTCCTGGGCGCACATCCAGCAGGTCGGCACGCACGGGGCCGGCATAGCCAGGCTGGGCGATCGCTGGAAGGTGGCCCCCATGGGCGGCGAGACCGCCTACGACTGGGGCGACTATCGCACCCAGCCCGGCGATGATCCCAACGATACCGTCATTGATCCGGTGCATCGCCAGTTCCTGATCGATTCGATCCGCTCCCTGCACTGCAACCACCTCGGCTGGGTGTCGGGCTACGACCAGACCGACCCCCACGCGCGCGCCGGCGCGGAGCAAGTGCAAAAGGCCTTGGGCTATCGTTTCGTCATCGATGAGCTCCGCTATCCCGCGCAGGTCGCGCCGGGGGCCACCTGGGCGCTCGAGTTCACCCTGCGCAACACGGGCTCTACCCCCCTCTACTACAACTGGCCCGTCGAGCTCTCCCTCCTCGATCCTCGCAGCCGCAGCGTGGTGTGGGCCGGCGCCTTGGCCCAGCTGGACACCCGCCGTTGGCTCCCTGGCGATGACTGGGATCCGCAGCAGCAGGCGTACAGGGTCCCGCCCGAGGCCCACACGGTGCGGGGCGTTTTCACCATGCCCTCGAGCATCCCGGTCGGCGAATACATCGTCGCCCTGGCCATCCTGGATCCCGCGGGCATGTTGCCCTGCGTGCGCCTGGCGATCGTCAACTATGCCGTGGGCGGGCGCCACCCTCTGGGCCTGATCGGCGTTGGCCTGGCCCCGTCGCGCACCGAGCTGGACGAGGCCAGTTTCGACGACCCCGCCCAGGATGGCTCGCTCGACTATGCGGTGGGCAGCCCCCAGTAGGTCGCCCGCTCGCACGAACTGGTGGACTAGAATTGTAGGAGGTGCTTACACCATGAAGGTCCAAATGCCGGCCTTTCGCCCCGTCTATCCCACGCCCGCTGCCCTGATCACCTCGGTGGCCGCCGATGGCCAGCCCAACATCCTGGCCCTCGGCGAGGTCTTTAACCTGAGCCTGGGCAAGCCGCCCATCGTGGGCATCGCCATCCACAAGGCGCGCTATTCGCACCAGCTCATCTCGGCATCGGGCCAGTTCGTCGTGAACATGGCCACCACCCGGCTGGTCGAGCAGGTGGACCAGTGCGGCACCACCTCGGGCCGAGAGGTCGACAAGTTCGCCCTGACGGGCCTCACGCCCGTTCCGGCCTCCCAGGTCAGGCCCCCCCTGATCGCCGAATGCCCCATCAACTTGGAGTGCGTGGTCCTCGGCATCGAGGAGATCGGCGACCATGACCTATTCAAGGGCCAGGTGGTCCTGGCCCACGTCGACGACAGCCTCCTCGACGCCGACGGTCGGGTGCGCCTGGACCGCCTCGACACCCTGGTGTTCATGTTCAACATGGGCTTTTCGGGCGAATACTGGTCGCTGGGGGAAAAG
>CAYQDH010000337.1:0-6315 GCA_964416075.1 uncultured Anaerolineales bacterium
CGCAGGTCGCCCAGGCGCTTGGACAGGCGGCGGGTGAAGGCCTCGAATTTATCCGCCAGTTGATTGAGCAGGGCGGGGGAAATCCATTCGGGATGGTCTAGCAAGGACTTTTCGAGGCCCTCGTATTCCACCCACAGCAGGCCGCTGACCTGCTCGAGCAGGGCCGTCCATGCTTCAATGGATTGGGGCGCGCGCGCGTTGAGGGTGTAGGTGACCTGGTAATAGAGGGTCATCTCTTTGTCGCCGATGTTGGTCATGGTCATGCGGCAGGCCTTGCGGAAGGGCATCTCCCAATAGCAGTTGAAAGCGCTGCCGGGGTTGACGCACACCGCCAGCGAGGAGATTTGCGCGTAGCGGTTCCATCCGCAGGCAAAGAAATCGCCCACCGGGCACTCTACCGAGGGGTTCTCCTGGTCGTCCCAGTAGATGCGCAGGATGCTGGAGCGCCACGCCCCGGTGGGCGTCATCCAGATATGCTGGATGGCGCCCGAGCCGCGAATATCGGCCATAATGAATGTCTCGCCCGGGCCGATGCGCACCGAGGGCGAGATCTTCCACCCTTGCCCCAACTCGCGCGCGCACAGCGCCCCTGTGCCCTCGCTGGCCCTGCCGCCCCCGCCCTTTTCCCCCGTGAAATTCTCCGGGCTGATGGAGCGCGTCTCCGCGCGCGACAAGCGAGAAAGGTTCCCCATGTTCATCCCCAAACCGTTGAACTCTGGCATTCTAGCCTCCTGGTAATAGAAAGATTCGCCATCAAGACGGAAAGCGTATACAAACCAAAAACAGACTGGATTAACAGGATTAAAAAGTATTCCCTGATCCTATCCTTCCCAATCCTGTAAATCCTGTAAATTCTGTCCAAAAGACCGTCTTTGTGCCTCGGTGGTTTTCCACCCGTCAATCTACGATCGACTGGTAAACCAGCACGCGGAACTCTTGCGCGGCGCGGTACTCCCCCGGCATGATCTGCGGCAGGCTGATGCCGATCAGCTCTTCGCGCGGGTCCACCCAAAAGTCGGTCCCCGCGGCGCCCTGCCAGGTGAACGAGCCCACGGAGCCCAGCTCGCCGGTCTGGGCTACATCCACCACCATGCGCACCCCCAGCCCCATGCCATAGCCCGTGCGGAAGGGCCAGGTGGTGGGCACAAAGGGGCACCTCTCCGGCGGCAGATGGTTCATGGTCATCAGCTCGACCGTCTTGCGGCTCAGGATGCGCGCGCCGTCCAGCACGCCGCCATTCAGCAACATCTGGGCGAAGCGCAGGTAGTCGGAAGCCGTGCTCACCAGCCCGCCCCCGCCGGAGAAGGTGCGCCAGCGCAGGGCATAGGGTCGGTGCTCGGCCCCGGCGATCCTCGCAGGGGCCGGCGCGGGGACGAGCGCACCACACTGATTGCGGTTGTAGGTGACCGCCAGGCGCGCCACCTTGTTTGCTGGCACCACAAACCCGCTATCCACCATGCCCAGCGGCGCAAAAAGGCGCTCCTGCATGAACACGTCGAACGGCTTGCCGGAGATGGCCTCGATCAGGTAGCCCAGCAGCTCGAAATTCATGCCATAGGTCCAGGCGCTTCCAGGCTGGAAGGCCAGCGCCGCGGTCGCCAACCGCCGGGCGAACGCCTCCAGGGTGTCCGCTTGCGCGTGACCCGACTGATAGTACAGGTCGTCGAGAGGATCGTTGGGGTTGGGCGCGTTGCCGCCATAGAGCAGGCCCGACGTATGGGTGAGCAGGTGCCGGAAGGTGATCTCGCGCTCCAGGGGCTCCAGCCGCAGGCCGCCCCCCGCCTGCCGCACCCCCACCTTGATCTCCTTGAACGCGGGGACAAAGCGCGAGATGGGGTCGTCCAGCAAAAAGTGCCCCTCTTCGTAGAGCATCAGCGCGGCCACGGCGGTCACCGGCTTGCTCATCGACCACAGGCAGACGATATCGTCGCGCCGCATGGGCCGCTTGCTCTCGATATCGGCTAGCCCGAATGCCTCGTGGTGCACGATCTGCCCGCGGCGGGCCACCAGCGTGACCAACCCGGCGAGCTTGCCGAGCGCCCCCGGCGCGTCGTCCACATAGCGCTGCATGGCAGCGTTGATGCGCCCCAGGCGCACGGAGGAGATGCCGGCTTGCTCGGGAACGACGTGCTGCATAATAGCCCCTTTCTTTCGTTCACAGTGTTTGAAATCGTTGTCCCGGATTTGCTTCAGCGACCACCGGTGGCGAGAAGGCCGATCCGGCGGGCCGCATATTGCGCCTTGTTCGCGTTGCCCTCAGAAACGTTCCCGATCACCCACGGCCCCTCGCCATCTCCCGGAGAGGATACCCACCCGCGGACCGTCTCCGTGCCATAGGCCAGGCACAGGGCCGCCAGCGCCCTCCACGGTAGTGGGTTGCATCCCCCAGAAGGGGAAGAACGGGTAGGGGTATGACGGCACGTCCCGAGTGGCGCTCTGAATCCGCTCACGAAGGTCGTCCACACTGGCCAGGCCATGGATCGCCAGGCCCGGCGGGGTTTTGCGCTCGGTTCGCAAGTCGTAGGGACTGTGATGGAAGAATCGCAACAGCCTGCTCTGGCAGAGGCGCCACATAAAGGCCGCGACATCGTCGCGCAGGTAGTAGGCTACGACATCTTTGTAGGTTGGCAGGCTATCTGTGCAGGGCACGGGGTCCTTTCCAACGCGCCCGCCGGGCGATAAGGATCGCCCGGCTACGTAGCGGCGCCCCATCAGGATGGGGCTTCAGGCCTTCGCCCCGGGGGGTGTACTGAGCCGAGCACAGCCACGATGATGCCTGGCCGAGCTGAGCCTAGAACCATCCCTGGCCGACATCATACTCCGGGCTGTCTTCGCGCACCAGCTGCACGCCCTCCCCTTCGCAGCGCTCCAAAATGGCGTGGGTTGTCCCCGCTTTGTGGTGCTCCTTTTGGCGCTCCACGTATTCCACATGGGACGACAGGCGCTTACGATCGAACGAAAAGATGCCATACGCGTCCTGCCAGGCAAATTGCACCTCGCTCAAGCCGGCGCGGTTGGTCCGCACCGATGCCACGGCCTTGACCCGCCCGATAAAGGTGGCCAAGGCCATGGAAGGCGGTACGGCAACCACCAGATGGACGTGATCCGGCATGCCGTTTACGGCGAAAACCACGCCATGCTCTCCCGCAGCCTTGCTCCGGATGGCGTCGTGCACGAACGGCTCGATCTCGAGGGTCAATAACGGCTCGCGCCTCTTTGTAGCCCAGACGATGTGGTAGAAGAGTTGCCAGAAGGGCATGGGTGTTCCTTTCTCGTCGAGACCGCCGGTGCATAAGGATGCACCGGCTACCTAAACAACGCCCCATAAGAATGGGGCTCCCGAACTCCCTAACGCTTTTCAGCCCCATCCTGATGGGGCGGCGCTAGGTAGCCCGGCCATCCTCGTGGCCGGGCTACCTGTGTGGCATCGCATGCACCAAGCTAGTGGCTTTACCCTAACCCCATCCTGATGGGGTGGCGCTAGGTAGCCCGGCCATCCTTATGGCCGGGGCGGTCAACGCAAGCGGTCATTTCCGCCAATTCCTTCTCATACACCTCGAACCGCTCCCCCTCCGTCTCTTCCGGGTCCACCAGCTTGAACCACATGGCGCTCGACTTGCGCGCCCCGGCCAGGTCGCGCCGGCTGCGCCAGATGTCGCTGCTTGTGTCGTGCCAGCGCACCTCGTTATCCTGCAGCAGGATGAACTCCCCCGCGTAGCGGTCCACGAACTCCTGCCGGTGATCGCGGTAATATAGCGCCTGCTCGCATGTGGAGCGCCGCCACTCCGCCACCATCTCCGCCGGATCGGTCTCCACCGTGCGGAACTCGGCCACCGGTGCCTGAACCTCCGACTGAAAGTCGATCTGCGAAAGGTCCGCCGTGCCGAATCCCGCGTCGTGGGCGATGCGCAGCGAGCTACGGTCGCGCACGAAAGGCTGGTTCGGCCAGTCGGCCAGCGGATCGAAGCCCATCAAGTGCGCGCCGCAGGCATCCGTGGCGATCACCTGGTCGCCGGCCAGCAGCGTGTTGGCGATGCGCCCCTGGCCGCCCCACTCGCGCCCCGATTGCGCCACCAGGCCATCGACGATGTTCAGCGTGGGGTTGGCCAATCGCCCCAGGTCCACCAGCAGGTGCGACAGGCGGATGATGTGGTGGAAATAGGGCCGTGAGCGTCCGAGAGGCCCCATGGGCGGCAGGCCAAACAAGTTCTTTAGGCAGAGCGTGATCCCCATAAAGGCGTGGTTCTTCATCTTGGCCACCGAGACGAAAGCGTCGGTCTCGGTCACAGATTCGTGCAGCTTGTATTGCCGGAACATGGCCCCGCCCCCCGGCACGAGCGACACCTTGTGCGGCGGCTCGTCGCAGCGCAGCAGCTGCACCCCGAATTCCTGGAGCAGGGGGATGTGGGCGACGTTGTCCTCCATGGGGACCCCGTCGCGGCGCGCCTCGGGCGAGGTATCGGGGCAAAGGATCTCGGCGCCGGGGTTGGCCTCGCGCAGCAGGCGCAGCGTCGCCCGCGCCACGCGCGCATCCACTAATTCCTGCAGGATATCGCCCATCATCTGGCGGCGCGCCGGCGGGAAGACCTGGTTGAACTTGATGGTGATGCGCCGGGCGGCGCGAATCTTGTCCCAGGCGCGGTCCAGGGGCGTGGTGACCCGTTTCAGCGCCTCGTACACCTCTTGGTCGGATGCGCGGTAATCGCAAGCGACCGCGCGCACGTGGTAATCGGCATTGTTTGACATAACGCTGATGCTTTCCTCCAGTAAGATAGCGGGAACCATATCCCAGACGGTCGCGCCTGTCAAACAGGGAGAAAGAGGAATCACGGAGGGGATGGAGGTCTCACGGAGGGCACGGAGGAGATTCTACACTGATAAACACCGATGAGAAAAAGATAAACACCGATAAGAAGAATCTATATTGTCCTGCCTCTATCGGTTTTCATCCTCCTAAATCGGTGTTTATCGGTGTAAAATCCTCTCCCCTCTTCTCCGTATCCTCCGTGAACCCTTCGTGGCCTCCGTGATTCCTCTTTTCTCCCGTTTGCCAGGCAGCGCCGAAAAGTGTACCCTAAGGCATCGCATCCCGACACCATCCAGGAGCCAACCGTGTTCGACGACTCGGCGCCCGACCAGCCGCTCATCCGGCAGCCGCGCATCAGCCGCTGGATGCTGCTCTACGCCCTGCTGATCGTGCTCATCCTGGGCACGCGCCTGTGGGACCTGGGCTCGCGCGCCTATTGCCACGACGAGTCGATCCACGCCTGGGAATCGTGGAAGCTGGCCAACGGCCTGGGTTACGTCCATGACCCGGCCTACCACGGGCCCTTTCTCTACCACGTCACAGCCCTGGTCTTTGCTTTGTTCGGCGATACCGAGGTCACCGGGAGACTGGCGACGGTGCTGGGGGGCATCCTCATCACCCTGGCGCCCTGGTTCCTGCGGCGCTGGCTGGGGCGCTGGGGGGCGCTGGCTGCCACGCTTTTCATGGCCCTCTCTCCGGTGTTGATGCACCGCTCCCGCTATATCCGCCACGACCAGTTCGCCATCGTGGCCAACCTCATCCTCTTTGTCGCCATCCTGCTCTACCTGGAGAGGCGCCGCACACGCGACCTGTACCTGGTCGCCGCGGCCGTGGCCTGGGGGTTCACCACCAAAGAGACCACCTTCATCACTTATGCCCTCTTTGGCGTCTTCCTGGCGGGATATGCCCTCTGGCAATGGAGGCGCGCCCGCCTGTCTCTCCGCTCTCTAAGCGCGCTGCCCGTGTTCGACCTCTTGGTGGTCATCGGCACGCTGGTGTTGCCCACCGCGTCACCTTTTATCATCGTGCTCCTGGGCGGGGACCCCGTCGATACCTCGAGCGCGGGGATCCTGCTTTCCACGCTGGTGTGGCTGGGGGTGGCCCTCGTCGCCGCGGCCATCGGCCTGGCCTGGGACCGGCGCCGCTGGCTCGTCTGCGCGGGGCTTTTTTACCTCATCTTTGTGCCCCTCTTTACCTCCATGTTCACCAACCCGCAGGGCTTTGCCACCGGCATGGTGGGGCAGCTGGGATACTGGCTCTCGCAGCAGGGCGTGGCCCGGGGTAGCCAGCCCTGGTTCTACTATTTCCTGCTCCTGGGGATGTATGAATTCGCCCCCCTCGCCGTGGGCCTGGGCGCCATGGTCTGGGCGTGCGTACACGCCTTAGCGGCCGTGCGCGGCCTGGGCCGTCGCCCCGTCGCCGCGAGCCCCGCAACCCGCGACCTGGGCAGCGCCTCTTCCGTAGCGCAAGTTTCCCAACTTGCGCCACCCACTGAAGACACGACCCCA
>CAYQDH010000338.1:0-4210 GCA_964416075.1 uncultured Anaerolineales bacterium
CCGCCTTGGCAAAACGCAGCCTCTCCCTTGAGCTACTCGTTTCCCTACCCATGATTATACACCGCCTGACTCAGGAACAACAGGTTGGCCCAACAGCCGCCAAGATGCCGGCGTGCCGAATTTCGCCGCGTAACGTCAGATCGCTGCCTGTTCTGGCAGGCGAATATGCTTACCCATGTTGCCTTGCGAGCGCAGACCGAACCATGGTATACTCCTCTACGATGCGTGGCACATCGGAGCACCTACCTCTTCCGCGTCACGAGCATCGTTTCACACTGGGATTGGAAAGGACGATTCTCATGGCTGAGCTGATTATTAGCCCCGATACCCGCCGCAGCCAGCGTGTACCCCCTGGCCAGCGCCTGACCAACAGCTTTCCTGTGCTACACTATGGACGCGTTCACCAGGTTACGCCTGAGCAGTGGACCTTTTTCATCCGTGGCCTTGTGGAGCAGGAGATAGCCATCGACTATCAGCAGTTCACTGCCCTGCCCCAGGTGCAACTCCTCGCCGACATACACTGCGTGACAAGTTGGTCCAAGCTGGACACGCATTGGGCAGGCATCAGCACCAGTGTTGTTCGTGATCTCGTGGTCATCCGGCCCGAAGCCCGGTTCGTGATCGTGTATGCCATGGGAGGCTTTACCACGAACCTGACCACTGACGATTTCTTTGCTTCGGACGCGCTGTTGGCAGACCAGTATGAGGGCCAACCGATCTCGGCAGCGCACGGTGGGCCGGTTCGCCTGGTGGTGCCCCGGCTATATTTCTGGAAGAGCGCCAAGTGGGTGACAGGGATCGAGTTCAGCGCAGAGGATCGACCGGGGTTCTGGGAAAGGAATGGCTATCACAACCGCGGCGACCCCTGGACGGAAGAGCGCTACGGCTAAGGAGAGCGGCATGAGCGAAGCGATACGAGAGCCTATGCGTCCCTATTGGCATGTCGATGCCAAGTGGATCTGTGGAATGCTGCTCGTCGTAGCTCTAGGGTTTACAGTCCTGATTTTCAGCCTGCTCTGTATTACCGACCGAGGCCCCGCCGTAGATACATTGAGCCGGGTCATGGCCGCCAACTATCGCCCGGGCATGCTGGAGCAGGGAGGACAAGTGGACCTCGTCCGCCGGCAAGTGGAATCTCTTATTGACAGGGCGATCAGCTCCTTGTTTGGCGTAACCCCGTCTCCCGCCGACGACAATGAGGCTGCACAACAGCCGGGTCCTCAGGCAGAAGCGCTGCGTCCCATCGCTGAGGCGTACTACATCGGGGGATCGCGAGCGGCGCGACGCCTGGCCGCCGAAAGCGAGCCAATACCGCAGGTCGCCAGGCTAGTCCCCGAAGATGAGGGGGTGTGGAGTTTCTTTACCCTGCGCATGCACGAGATCCTGCGACGGGTCGCCTGGGCCAGCGGCGCAGCGTCGCTGCTCCTGACGGCGGCGCTCATCTCCTTCAGCTATCGCTTTGGACGCCTGGGTAGCCCGGGCGTGGTGCTCGTGGTGGTGGGCTTGCCCGGGTATCTGCTGCTTAACCTGACAGCTCAGGCACTGCGACGAGTGAACGCTGTGCCCCAGCTGACAAGGACGCCTCTGGCCTGGCTTCTGGGCCTCGTGGACTCGCAGTTCCTCCAGATCATCCTGCCATCGCTGGATATGACAGTCCAAGTGTATCGTCTGGTTACTGTTGCAGGCCTTGGGGCCATAGCTATCGCGCTGATCGGCAGCTTTGTCTGGCGCATATCGCGCCTGCGATAATGGATTGAGAGGTCTGTGCTCCCATGGATCATCATCTCCAAGCCAACCTGGACCACTGGAACGACCTGGTACCCATCCATGCCCGTTCTCGTTTCTACGACCTGGAGGGCTTTAGGGCGGGGCAGTCGACCCTCGATTCATTGGAGGTAGCCGAGGTCGGTGATGTGCGAGGCAGATCGCTTCTGCACCTGCAATGTCACTTTGGCATGAGCACCCTCTCCTGGGCGAGGATGGGCGCCCTGGTCACAGGAGTGGATTTCTCCGAGCAGGCTATCAAGCTAGGCCGTTCACTGGCTAGCGAGCTCCGTCTGCCGGCCCGATTCATCTGCTCCGACATCTACGCTCTGCCACAAGTGCTGCCCGAGCAGTACGACGTGGTCTTTACTTCCTATGGCGTGCTGTGCTGGCTGCCCGACCTGGACCGTTGGGGACGGGTCATCGCGCAAATGCTCAAACCGGGCGGTCACTTTTGTATCGTCGAGTTTCACCCGATGCTGCAGACCCTGGATGATGCGGACGGTGTTACGGAGTTCCGGCCCAAATATCCGTACTTTCGTCGGGATGAACCCCTTCGCTGGGATGACGACGGCACCTATGCCGATCTGGCAGCTCATGTGGAGCACCCCGTCACCTATGAGTGGTCGCACAGCCTGGCGGATGTCGTCAACGCCCTGATCAACGCAGGCCTTCGCATCGAGAGCCTGCACGAATTCCCCTTTTGCTGCTATGACTTTTCCCCTGGCCTGATGGAGCGTGGAAGCGATGGCTGGTGGTGGCTCAAGGAGCACAAGGACTCGGTGCCTCTGATGTTCTCGATCCGAGCGACACGGGAAGAATAGGGGCCAAGCATGACCTGCATCGAGTGTGTCTGTCTAGTGTATTTTGGCAGCATAATATGGACCAAATCAGGAGGTGAACGGTATGGAGAAAAGAGTTCTGGGGCAGACAGGCGAAAAGCTTTCTATAGCAGGCTTTGGGGGCATCGTCGTGATGAACGAGGATCCTGCGTCGGCGAGCCGCATAGTGGCCAAAGCCATTGACCGTGGGATCAACTATTTCGATGTGGCTCCGTCGTATGGGAACGCTGAGGAGCGCCTGGGGCCTGCTCTCGAGCCCTATCGCAACTCGGTATTCTTGGCCTGCAAAACGACGAAACGCAGCAAAAAGGAGGCGGCCGCAGAGCTACAGCAATCCCTGCGGCGGCTGCGCACCGATCACGTGGATCTCTACCAATGCCACTCTGTCACAACGATGGATGACGTGGAGCAGATCTTTGGTCCTGATGGGGCGATGGAAACTATGCTGGAGGCACGCGAAAAAGGGTTGACTCGCTTCCTTGGTTTCTCGGCGCACACCGAAGAGGCAGCGCTGGCCATGATGGATCGTTTTGCCTTTGACACCATCCTGTTCCCATTCAATTGGGTCATTTGGCATCAGGGGCACTTTGGTCCCAAGGTGTTGCCCAAAGCTGTAGAGAAAGGGATGGGCATCCTGGCCCTCAAGACCCTCTGCAAGCGCCAAGTGGGTGAGGGCGAAGTCAAAAAGTGGCCCAAGTGCTGGTATATACCAGTGGAAAACATGGAGGAGGCGCATCTGGCGTTCCGGTGGACGCTCTCAAAGCCTATCACCGCGGGCACCAGCCCCAGCCATGCCGAGCTGCTCTGGATGATGTGCGATGCCGCTGATGCTTTCACCCCCCTCTCGCCCGAAGAGGAAGAGATGGTAGCTCAGCGCAGCCAAGGACTGGCATCGATCTTTCCACAGCACAGATAGCCCCAACCCAAGGATCACCATCCGGGTTCGTCGGTACGTTGCCATAGCCTGAATCTGGAGAGCCTGCCCTAATGCAGGGGCAGGCTCTCAGTTCAGACTCGGCCCAAATCAATCTGGTGGTCGATAGTTTGCTGTGCGGGCCACCGTAGGAAGAGGGCGCCGCTCAGGCCAGAGAAAACTCCAGGGCACGCCCGGCAATAGGTCGAATAGATCATCGGGCAGATCGGTCTCCCCTGTGGGGTCGATGCACACGCCCCAGGCGAACACGTCACTGAACAGGACTGCATGGTTGCCCTGTCGCACGATATCGATCTTCGGGTTGGGCCACCGGATATCCCGATAGCGCGCCAGCAGCAACCGATTCTGTCGGATGGCCTGCCCATCCCGCTCCAGTGTGCCATATACAAGGCGCTCCTGCCGCGCCGAGGCGTCCCATCCAGCCAGCGAGAAACGATCGATCAGCGTGGCAGCATTAGGAGCGAGCTCCACCTGGCTCACTCGCTCGTCCTTATCGCGGCCATCGAAGCGTACGCTTCCCACACGGCTTGCCCCACGCCAGGGCTGCAACGTATCGTTGAGCCCAAACACCAGGATCTGGTCTCCATCACTAACAGGGACAACTTGAAGGGGATCGAAGGCGCGCCGCACCGGATGGTAGGAGAGCTTGCGACGCAGATAATAGTCCACG
>CAYQDH010000338.1:4220-6312 GCA_964416075.1 uncultured Anaerolineales bacterium
GATGGTCCAGCCATGTGTTACCGGCCAGGAATCATTGTACATCCAAAAGATAGCCGATGACGTGCTAAACATCCGTCGCCGAAAGTTATTGATATACTCCTGCAGCGCCTCCGCCTGCAGGACGCCACTGTAATAGGCATAATCCTCGAGAGACATTTCCTGAGGCTTCATTCCCAGCCAGTAGGCAAACCATTCCTCGTTCATCAGGCTATTCGCCCGGATAGCGATCTCGTTATCGTGGTACTCCCAACTGGGCGAGAGATAGTAACGCTCATTTTCCGGCAGAAACTGAAGTAGAGTACTGATCGAAGACGCACCCAGCGCCCCGCCCTCGTTTGGGAAGCGGCTAACATCATGCCGGTAGGCCCAAAAGTTCTCCCGGTTCTCACCGATACTCACGTGCCAGGGATGCTGATCGCCGATTGTTGGTGTATTGGGAGGCAGATGATCGGGCGAATAGGGCGAGCTGGGCCAGTAGGGCCGGGACGGATCCTCGGTCTTGGCGATCAAGGGAAAAACGTGATGGTAGAGAGCATAGTCGGGAAAGGCCCGGCCTTTCTCATAGCCCCACTCCCAGGTGCCCCATTCCAGCTCATTGTTCCCGCACCATACCAGCAGACTGGGATGCGGGGAGAGCTCGCGAACCACGTGTGTTACCTCCGCCTTGACGCTATCGAGGAACTGAGGATCACCGGAAGGGTACTTGCTGCAGGCGAAGATCAGGTCATGCCAGACCATAATCCCCGCTTCATCACAGAGGTCGAGAAAATCGTGATCCATATACAGCCCGCCACCCCAGATGCGTAGCATATTGAAATTAGCCTGCAGCGCCAGGGCAATGAGCTTTCGATAGCGCTCCTTGTCCACGTCGGCATAGATCATGTCTGCAGGCACCCAGTTGCCCCCCTTGGCAAAGATGGGGACGCCGTTCACCTCGAGCGTAAAGTATTGCCCCTCGACCGGATGGGGATCCTGGTTGATGCGTATGGAGCGGATCCCGGTGCAGCGCTCCTCGTGGGCGACGACCTGACCATCCACCTCCACTTCGGCCTGTATTCGATACAAGGGCTGTTCACCGTACGGACGCGGCCACCAGAGCCATGGATGATCGATGCTGAGGCTCAGAGTCTGCGTGGATAGCCCTGGTGGAAGGTCCAGCAGGCTCGATACCTCCCTACTTCCCGCCTCATCGATCCGCATACGCACCACAGCGTGAACAGCGGCCGGCAAAACGTTTTCCACATGCAGGCGCAGGTGAACGGTCGCTTGGCTTCGATCGTCGGCCAGATCGGAATAGATGGTCACCTGATCGATGCGCACGCTCTCACACCACTCGAGACGCACGGGGCGGTATATCCCCACGTTGATGAGCCGAGGATTCCAGTCCCAGGCGAATTGGTACTGTGGCTTGCGCAGCCACATGCGCTTGTGTAACAGGCCCTGCAAGTCGGGCAAGTACTCAAGACTAGGTTTCTCGGCTGCCAGGTGCAGCCCAGCGTCCAGCGCCAGGGCGAGTTGGTTGCTGCCCTCTCGCAAATAGCCTGTCACATCCACACGACAGGGAGTAAAGGCATTTGCGTGACTGGCCAGCCGACGTCCATTCAGATAGATATCGGCAGCTAGGTCGAGACCATCGAAAACCAACCAGGCCCTTGCAGCCTGGAGCGCCTCCGCGGGCGCATCAAAGCTTCGTCGGTAGATCCAGCATTCTTCTTCGACCCAACGTGCCCGCAGGGCGTTCGTGCCCACCCGCGGGTCCTCGATCTGCCCTGCACGCAGGAGGTCCAGATGTACTTCCCCCGGAACCTGTGCGGGGTAAAAAGTGCGCTCATCCACCGTTTCGGCGCAATAGCTCTCCGGTGTGCCTCGATGTCCATCGACGCCCTTGATTTTCCACGCGCCACCTAGATTCAGTTTTCCTGCCATCTTCCGCCACCTCTTTTGCTCCTTCGTTCAATTCACTATAACCTCGCAATACGTGCTCGTCAAGGGTTTATCCAACATTCTAGGCAGTCACCCTTCCACGGTCCGGTGCACTTGAGACAGACACAATCCAGTCCGCGGAGGGGTTTCCCCAAAGACTCACGCACTT
>CAYQDH010000339.1:0-6311 GCA_964416075.1 uncultured Anaerolineales bacterium
GGTTGGGCCCCCGCCAAGCGGTAAAAGTTGCTCGCATAGAGGGGCGCGAGCGTCTCCGCCGGCAGCCCCAAGCCGTGCAGGGTGCCCCGGCCCAGCCCCTCGAACTCATCCTCCGTCTCCAGGAAACGACGCATCTCGGCCACCGTGCGCTGTACGCGGGCCAGCCCCTCAGGATCGGGGTATTCGCCGCCCCCGGCGGTGTCGGTGCCGAAGAGCAGCCGTCCCGCATAGGTGCCAAAGAAATCGCGCCACGCGGCGGGCGCCTGGCTGAAACGGGTATACATCTCGCCGCCCGGGGTGATGTCAAAACTGACATGGGGCCAGCGATCGAGCATGGCAGCGGCGCGGTCCAGATCGCCGGAGAGAAAGTAGAAATGGGCCAGGACCAGCTTGAGCCGCGGATGCCGCTCCAGGATGCGCTGCACCTCGGCGTAGAGCCCCTCCTTGGTGGGGAAGGTGCCATCGCCATAGAACCAGTCGCGCTGGCGCGCCCACTCGGGGAGGCTATCGCGATCCCACAGCTCCTCCGGGTCGGCCACGTGCATCAGGATGGGCAGGCCGGCGCCCTCGCAAGCCGCATACACCGGCTCATAATGCTCGCCATCCAGGGGCAGGCCGATCTGGCGATAGGCCGTGGGCTTGCCCTCGATGATCTTGAACCCATCGGCCCCCAGGGCCAGCACCTCCGCCATCTGCTCAGCGACCGGGGGCGCGGTGTAGCCGACCTCGGCGATATCATAGTGCAGGCCGGGGA
Source organism: uncultured Anaerolineales bacterium (assembly GCA_964416075.1). Lineage (GTDB taxonomy): Bacteria > Chloroflexota > Anaerolineae > UBA1429 > UBA1429 > CAYQDH01. Next base: position 755 of record CAYQDH010000339.1, read on the forward strand.
ACCAGTAGACGCGCTGGGGATATAGCGCTTTCATCAGCAGCGCCAGGGCGTTGGAAGGCAGGCGCTCGGGCCGCGTGGCGCTGGTGCAGGCCACGCACAGGGCCTGAAAGCCGCAGCCCTCCATGATGTCGGCCAGGTTGAGCAGGCTGTTGTATTCGCTGCGCATGTGGGTGTGGGCGTTGACCAACGGCAGATGGCCTTGGGCCACCTCAGTCTCTGCCGCCCCGACCCGAGATTGGATATTGGATGATGCCATGGCACTCCTACGAGATAGTTGGTTCGGCGGCGCAAGCAGCCGCGCCTGACGGCGCTCGCTACGAGCGGTGAAGCCAGTGCCCTGGCTCGTCGCCAGGGCGCAGACAGCGCCCCGCACTATACACCGCGATGCGCCTCTGTTCAAATGCGGGGGTAGCTGTCGCACACCTTACCTGGAACGCTCTCCCAGGCTGCGGCCATAGGCGTACAGGGCGCGGACCGTCATCTCATGCAAGGAGATGAGGTTCACCAACCCATAGCGGGCCGCCAGGGTGCTGGCGGGGTTCTTGGGGCGCGGGGCGCCCTGGTAGGTGCACTGCCGGGCGATGCGCGCGCCCAGGCGCGCGATACTGCGCTCGTCGAGCATCTCCAGCCGCCCTCGGTCGTCGATGGCCCCCTTGATGAGCGTGCGCAGCAGCAGCCTCTCGGCATCGCTCTGCGCCCCATAGGGCTTGACTTCGGGGAAATGGGCGATGACGATATCTCGCAGCATATTGGCATCGCAGAGCTCCAGGGCACGGATGCGCACCCCTGGCAGGGCATGCTGCACCACAAAAGGCGCCGTCACATACAAGGTGACCCCCTGGTACACCGTCTCGTCCACGACGATCGCTTCGCCCAGCGGCCGTAAGCCCCCAGCGGCCTCGCGCAGACGCTGGATGGCTCGCCACACAGGCGACGTCTTGCGGCGGGCGGCCCCGGTCAGCCAGGCATAGTAGGCCTCGACCGATTCGTCGCCCGCCACATGCAAGGGCAGGGGTGTGTTCGAGTGGACGCTCCAGGCATAGTCGTCGAGCCGGACGCCACGGCGCTCTTCGAAAGCGCCCGAGATCTCGCGGCCCACAAGCAGCTCGACTACCGGCGGCAAGATGATCCCCAGCTCATCGGCGCAGCCGCAGACCAGGTTAAAGGCCAAGCTGCCCGTGCGTTGCAGCGGGATGACCACATCGGACCAGGCGAGATGCCGCGTGCGCTCCACCAGGCGATCGGCCCAAGGGGCGGTGCGCACCACCTCGGGGATGACGATCTCGCTGGGGAAAGGGTTGTGTGGGGATGGCATAGCGCTCCCATGGAGAGATGGCGGCCTGCGCCGTGATGCGCCCATCATCGACAGATGTCCGACTCGGGTCAGGCACCCAAGCCATCCCCCACAATATAGCATGCCGCTCGATTTAGGGACAAATGGATATTGAGAATGTGCGGGCGCATGATGAAGCCTTAAGGATGGTAAGGGATCAGGCTGAGCATGGATCCTTTGGCTTGCGTGGGCGATGCGCTATAATCAAGTAGTTAGTGACGTTGGATTGGCTGGTCTGGCAAAGGATATGAGATGAACGCTGCACCATCGTTGAAAGAGCAGATCGAACAGGCGCTGGATCATCTCAGTGCTGAGCAGTTGGCGCAGCTCTGGGAGTATATCGAGCAACTGGAAAATGGAACCCTACCTCCCTTGTACACGTTGCATCGCGAGGCGATCGACACCGGCGTCAAGGATCTGGCGGAGCATCACGATGACTACCTGTACCAGGGTGCACGATAGATGCCGGAGGCTGTTTTTCTGCATCAGCTTCCTGGTCATGCAAGATCGTCATCTGGGGCGCGCCTTCACGGCAGATCGCCATTTCGAACAGGCGGGATTCCGGGTGCTAATGTGAGAAGTTAGGGCTGGGACGGCGGACAGGTCCTTACCCTCCACATCCCATCTTATCCCCGGGCGCCCGTGTCCCCCAGTCTCCGCGCCGAATCTTTCGCTCTTCTCCCACTGCCCGATCCTTCCCCTTTCCGTGTGTTCCGTGGTTGTCTTCCCCAGGGCTGGCAGGGCTTTGTCAAAGTCGTGATTATGTCATGTTGAGCGAAGCGAAACATCCCTGTTTACTGTAGCGGAGACCCTTCGTTTGCACTCAGGGTGACGGCCGCGGCGACAATGACAAAGCCCTGCAGGGCTGGCGGGAGCCATTGCCAATCGCCCGCGGCGCCTCTATAATACGACCAAACTGTGTTCCTCCTCATCACCAGTCAAGGGGGTATCGATGGCCAAGAAAAAGAACAAGAAAGAGGCGACGGTGCAACTGGAGAGCGCGGTGAATACCTATTCCCGCCCCTCCCAGCTCAAGATCACCGATCTGCGGGTGGCGCGCGTGGCGGCGCCTTATGACTATATCCTGATCCGCATCGACACCGACCAGGGGGTCTATGGCATCGGCGAGGGCCACGAATCCAGCCACGTGCACAATGTGCTGCAATACAAGAGCATCCTGCTGGGGCAGAATCCCTGCAATGTGGACATGATCTTTAACGCCATGAAGCCCTATGGCAACTGGGGCACGGAGGGAAGCGGCGTCTCGGGGATCGAGATGGCCCTGTGGGACCTGGTGGGCAAGGTCTACGGCGTGCCCTGCTACCAGTTCCTGGGCGGCAAGTACCGCGATCGCATCCGGCTCTACGCCGACACCCCTTCCCCCGCCGAGCCCACGCCGGAGGGCTATAGCGAGCGGGTGCTGGAGCGCAAAAAGCAGGGGCTGACCCTGGTCAAGTTCGATGTGGGCCTGGGCGCCATCCGCCGCTATGTCAAGCATGGGCTGACGGGCGAGTCCGCGCGCGACGAGTACCCCCTGGGCCGGCGCTTTGCCGCACACGGCGCGGTGGGCACCCAGTTGACCGACAAGGGTCTCGCGAGATTCCAGGAGATCGTAGGCGCCGTTCGCGACGCCGTGGGCTGGGACCTCCCCCTGGCCATCGACCACTTTGGGCCCCTGACCGTCAAGGACGGCATCCGCCTGGGCCGCGCCCTGGAGGGCTATGGCCTGGCCTGGCTCGAGGACATCATGCCCGTGCGCGATTGGTGGGGCAACCGCGAGGTGACGCGGGCCATCGAGGTGCCCACGCTGAACGGGGAGCAGGCCTACCTGCTGAAGAACTTGCGCAAGATGATCAAGGAGCACGCCGTGGACATCATCCAGCCCGACCTGGTGACCGTGGGCGGCATGATGGAGACCAAGCGCGTGGCCGATTACGCCGAGGAGCACGACATCCCCACCGTGCTGCACTGCGCCGGATCGCCGGTGGCCTTTATGGCCAACATCCATTGCGCCGCGGCCATCCGCAGCTTTGTCGCGCAAGAGATCCACTCCCTGGATATCCCCTTCTGGCGGGACCTGGTGACCGGGCTCGACGATCCCTTGATCGAGGAGGGCTATGTGCGGGTGCCCGACAAGCCGGGGCTGGGGATCGAGCTGAACGACGCGGTGGTCCAGGAGCACCTGCGCTACCCGGGCTATTTCGCGCCCAGCGAGGAGTGGAATGCGCCCAAGCTGGGCTGGTGGATCCCACCCGAGCAGCGAGACGAATAGAGGAGGTTCCGAGATTCTATATGATGAACACAGATTAGGAAGGATGAACACCGATAAGAGAAGGATTATCGATTCTTTCCCATCGGTGTTCATCCTCTGCCATCGGTGTTCATCATGTTGATTCTCGGCCCACCAGCATGAACAAGACCACTGCGAAGAAAGGGTCGTTATGGCTACAAATGCAAGGCATGGGATGATCGAGGTATCGACGCCGGCGCCGGCGTACCATTGGGCGCTGCTGGAGCGGGAGCTGCTGCGGACGCAGGCGCAGGCTTGCCAGGCCTTTTACGCGCACTATTTCGACGCGCGGGGCTACCTGGAGTGCGTGCCTCGCTGGGGCGGGGACGATGGCCCGGACGATGCGGCGGAGAACCTGCTCAATTGGACGATGCTGCACGCCCTGGGGGCGCCGGATATCGTCCTGGAGCTGTATAAGAAGGGCTGGGAGGGCCACCTGCGCCAGTACACCGAGGCGCGCACCGTGGAGGTGCCCATGGCCCGCAAGGGGATGTACTACAAAGAGTTCCCCGTGGTGTTCGACTGGTTCCACCACGGCGAGGGGTATTCGGCCTTTACCCTGCAGGGCCTCTCCGATCCCCACGACCCCCTGTTGCGGGCGCGGATGCGCCGCTACGCCGGGATGTACATGGGCGAGGATCCCCAGGCGCCCAACTGGGACGCCGAACATCGCATCATCCGCAGCATGTTCAACGGCAGCCGCGGGCCCATGCTGCGCAAGGCCACGGGCCTGGATTGGGCCGGCGACCCCATCGAGGTGGCGGGGCGCTTTCGCCTGGGCCACGGCGAGCAGACCTATGAGCAGATGGTGGAGCATTTCAAGGACTATAACGACGTGGCGGGCGACCACCCCCTGAACATGGGCGCCACGGCCATGGCCTTCAACGCCTTTGCCCTGACGGGCGAGGCCAAGTACCGCGACTGGCTGCTGGATTATGTGGATGCCTGGGTGGAGCGCACCGCGGCCAACGGGGGGATCATCCCCTCGAACATCGGGCTGGACGGCACGATCGGCGGGGAGGCCGGCGGCAAGTGGTGGGGCGGGGTGTACGGCTGGGGGTTCAGCGTGATGGACCCGGCGACGGGCAAGATCGCGCACCGGAACTATTACAGCCGCGCGCCCTATGGTTTCGGCAACGCCCTGCTGATCACCGGCGACCGGCGCTATGTCGATGTGTGGCGCGGGGTGATCGACCGGGTGAACGAGAACGCGCGGGTCATCGACGGCCGCACCATGTACCCCTACTCCTACGGCAACCCTGCCGCCGGCAACCCTGCCGCTGGCAACCTTGCCGACGGCGACCTTGCCGCCGGCCACGAGGGGTGGTACAACTGGCGCCCCGAGCCCTTCCACGCGGGGGCGCTGGAGGTGTATTACTGGTCGATGGACCGCGCCGACCTCCCCCGCGTGCCCCAGATCGACTGGCTGGATTACCTGGAGGGCGAGCGGCCCGATTACCCGGTGCAGGCGCTCTCGCAGGATCTGGAGCGGGTGCGGATCAAGATGGAGCTGATGCGCCAGGATGCCACCACGCCCGATACGCGCCTGTCCGACGATATGAACCACATCAACCCGGCCACCACGGAGGCCTTGACGGAGCTGATGCTGGGCGGCCTGCCCACCGGCCGGGCGGGATATCCGCTGCATTGCCGGGTGCGCTATTTCGACCCCCTGGCGCGGCGGGCCGGGCTGCCGGAAGATGTGGCCGCCCTGGTGGAGGGGATGACGGCGGATGAGGCCACCGTGCATCTGGTGAACCTCAACCCCGTGGAGGGGCGCAAGGTGGTGATCCAGGGCGGGGCCTATGGCGAGCACTTGATCGAGAGCGTCACCTGTGGCGGGGAGACGACGGCCGTCGACAACCCCTGGTTCACTGTTCACCTGGCGCCCGGCGCCGGCAGCCGCCTGCGCCTCTCCATGACCCGCTACGCCT
>CAYQDH010000340.1:0-6278 GCA_964416075.1 uncultured Anaerolineales bacterium
AGACGCTCGCGCCCCTCTATGCGAGCAACTTTTACCGCTTGGCGGGGGCCCAACCGCGCCCTTTGGCGCGATCCGCCGCTGTGGCTAGCATCGAGGCGCTCTATCAGCGTCTCGACAGCGTCGAGACGCTGATAGAGCCCAGGGAGCAGGTGAGCGTCATCCGCGAGCGCCTGCAACACCTGGTGTGATGGCGGGAGAAGAACGCGCCTGGAGAAGAAACAGCAGCGTGATCCAGCTATACCCTGCCCGCGCCACATCGTCGCTGGTCCATTGCCCCAGCAGGCCAAAACCCAACGGCTCGAACAGCGCCCCCAGGTCAGCTACCCGCAGGGGTGTGAATAGCCGCCCGTGCTTGTCGCGGTGTTCGGCATCCAGGCCGGGCCGGGTGTGAGGCACCGACAGGAGCAGCGCACCGTCATCCACCAGCACTTTTCGTATGGCCCTTGCGGCAGCGGGAAGGTGCTCGGGAGGCAGGTGCATCAGCACCGCCGAGCAGAGGACGCCGTCGAAGGAACCGCCAAAGGGCTCTCCCAGCTTCGGGAGTTGGCCGGGCAAGAGGCGGTCGCGGAGGGAAGGATGCCGCTGCAGGGCTTGCTCGCGCATCTCGGGAGAGGGCTCCACTCCATAGACATCATAGCCCAACGCACACAGCGCGGCCAGGTTGCGCCCGGAGCCGGCGCCGATGTCGAGCACACGAGCGCCCGGCGCAAAGGCGAGCCGCAAGTGTGCGCTGAGCGCGCTGGGCCACCGGTCATAGTAATCGGCCACCTCAGGGGCATGGGTGGCGTAATAGAGCCTCGTTTGCTCGTCCATGGGACCACCTCACAAACACCATGGCCTGTCAGAGCCAACTGAGATCCTTCGCCTGCGGCTCAGGATGACAGGCGCCGCCCAACTACGCCAGTGTTCACTTGCGCTCTTCCCGTCCCCCGTCTCCGTGTCTCCTTATCATTCTACACTCCCATCGTCACTGGCAGCAGCAGAGCCGAGGGGTGGGCGCTATCGTGGTAGATGGTCTGCTCGGCGGCGACCATGCGCGTGGCGCCCGCGGGGGGCTCGCCTGTGCCCAGGTTGCGCTGGTAGCGCGGATGGGCGCCGCTGGCCACCTGCAGGCGGATGGCGTGCCCCGGCTGGAGGGAGGCGGCGACCTGCCCCATCTCCACCACGATGTGTAAGCTGCCGTCGCCACGCGGCTCGCCCCTGCCAGGCGCCAGGCGCAGGAGGCCCTCGCAGAGGTTGATCGAGCGGCCGTCCGGGTGCACATCGCACAGCCGCCCCAGGAAATCGGTGTGCGGCAGGCTGGAGTGCACGGTCAGCTCCAAGCGCACCGGCCCCATGATCTCCACTGTTTTCTCTAGGGGCGCGGTGGTGTACGAGAGCAAGTCGGGGCGCGCCTCCAGGGCACGGTTATCCACCGCGCTCAGCGGGGTGCTGGGGGGCACGCCGAGGAGCGCTGGGGTAGGGTCGGCAGGGTCGTAGCGATAGCGGTCGGGGAGCGAGTCCGCCTCGGGGAGGTCCGGGGAGAGCCTGCGCCCAGCGTGCAGGTGGTAACGCGCCTCGCGCGACGGGGGTGGCCAGTCGCCCATCTCTCGCCAGGGCTGCGGGGCACCCAGCACGTGCACGCGCACGGGCTGCTCGCGCAGCAGCCCCGGCTCGCCGCGCAAGTGGGTATCGAACCAATCCAGAGCCATGGACACGCTATCCAAGACGGCCGCCGGACCGTGCGCGTAGGGACCGATGGTGAGGTAGGGCGTGCGGCCTGCAGCGCGCAGGGCCGCATAGTCGGCCAGGGCCCCCGGCGCACAGAAATCGTACCACCCGGTGATGATATGCGCGGGGGCGTCGCTTCTGGCGACGGCAGCGTGGTGGTCTACACGGCTCCAGAACAGCGCGTCATCGGGCGCGTGGGCCAGCCAATCGCGGTAGTAGGGCACCGCGTGACCGGTGGCGGCCACATCCGCCTCGTCGAGCGGCAGGTGGTCCTGGGCAGGGCCCAGCGCACGCGCCATGGCTCCCGGGCTCGCCTTGCGCAGCATGGTCAAGGTGTTGGCCCGCGGGTCGGCCGCCACCTCCATCGCGGAAGCATAGAGCAAGGGGAAATCGCTCTGCACACCGCCCGGGAAGAGGAGCGGGGAAAAGCTGGAGGGGGCGATCACCGGCACCATGGCCCGCAGATGGGGCGGCGCCGCTTCAGCCACGGCCCACTGAATATGGCCGTCGTAGCTGGCGCCCCACAGCCCCAGCGAACCGTTGAACCAGGGCTGGCGAGCGATCCACTCCATGGTGGCGAGGCCATCTTCCTTCTCGTTGCAGCAGGGGCTAAACTCGCCCTGCGAGTCGTAGCGCCCACGGGCGGTCTGCACCACCACGTGGTAACCGCGCTCGGCGTAGAGAGGCACGACGACCATGTACAGCAGGCCCGCCATGTCGCTGCGCGACCAGCGCCCGCCATAATAGGGAGAGCGTAGCATGATGGTGGGGTAGGGCGTGCTGGTGCGGGGGTAAAAGTGGTCCGTGCGCAGCGTGACGCCGTCGGGCATGGGCACGCGCAGGTTGCGCTCCACCCCCACGGCGTACCGAGCGGGGCGCAGGCCGAGCTTGTTGGCGAGCAGGTTGTGCAGGAATGACATGGTCCCTCCTGATGCGTGACCGAGTGGGGTGAACCGCCGCCGGCTCTCTATATACCATCCCTTATGCAGCTGTGCAAGCGCGCGAGCCAAAGGATGGTTTGACGCTGGGGGGCGATGGGCGGATAATTCGCTATCCACGATGATAGCTTGTGAGACAGGAGAAGCGACATGAAGCTGGACCAGCGGCTGGAAGCGATGAGGCATCGGGTGCGCGAGGGAGAGCAGCGACAATGGCGGCTAGCGGCACCGCCCGATGTGCTGTCCGAGTGCGAGGCCGAGGGGCTCTCTTGGCCCCGGCGCGTGGCCCGCCTCACCTGTCGCCAGTGCGAGGCCGAGCGCCCCGTGATCCTGCCCGATGAGCGCGTCGTCTTCACCCGGACCGTTCCAGCCGTGCCGCCCATCTATGCCCCCGAGGACTGGGCCGCGCTCACCCGCGGGCGCACGCTGCACGAGCTGGGTCCCATCTCTAACATCTGCGCCGATTGGGGGATGGTGCTCTCCCAGGGGTTGCTGGCCCGGCGGCGCGTGGCCGAAGAGACGCTCGAGCGGATGGCCGGTAATCCCCAAGCCGTCGAATTTCTCGAGACAGCCATCGAGACCATCGACGCCGTGCTGGCCCTGGCGGCGCGCTATGCCCAGGAGGCCCGCGCCCAGGGGCGCGAGGAGATCGCGGCGATCCTCGATCATGTTCCCGCGCACCCGCCGCGCACCTTCCACGAGGCGCTGCAGGCGCTGCGGCTGCTGCAAGCGGTGGTTTGGCTCTCAGGGCACTATCATGTGGGGCTGGGCCGCTTCGACCAGTACATGGGGGGCTATCTGGAGGCCGACCTGGCCGCGGGGCGCGAGACGATCGAGAGCGCCGAGGCGCTCCTGGCCGAGTTCTTTATCGCCCTGAACAAAGATTCGGACCTCTACCCGGGCGTGCAGCAGGGGGATAACGGGCAAACCCTCACCGTCGGCGGCGTGCGGCGCGACGGCTCCGATGGCGTCAACGAGCTGACGCGCATGGTGCTGCGCGTGGCCCTGGCCACCAGCATGATCGATCCCAAGATCAACCTGCGCATCCGCCCCGAAACCGACCTAGATCTCCTCTCCCTGGGCACCGAGCTGACGCGCAAGGGCCTGGGCTTCCCCCAGTATTCCAACGATGACGTGGTCATCCCCGCTCTGGTGGCCCACGGCTATGACCTGCAGGACGCGCGCGATTACACCGTGGCCGCCTGCTGGGAGTTCATCATCCCCGGCCAGGGGATGGAGATCGTCAACATCGGGGCGCTCTCGTTCCCCGCCGCGGTGGACCGGGGTATCCGTCGGGGCTTGGCCGATGGCGGCGACCTGCAGGCGATCCTGCGCTACACAGCGGAGGATATCCAGGTGCAGGTCGAGGCCCTGGTGGATGCCTATCGGACGTTGTTCCTGCCCCCGGCGCCCTATTATTCCGTGCTCATGGATGGCTGCCTGGAGACGGGGCGCGACCTCTCGCAGGGGCTGAAATACAACAATTTCGGGGTGCACGGCGCCGGTTCGGCCGATGCCGCCGATGCGCTGGCGGCGGTGGACCAGGTGGTGCTCCGTGAGCGAAGCGTCAGGCCACAAGAGCTTTTGGCCGCGCTGGAGGCCGATTATGCCGGGAACGAGCTGCTGCGCGCCCGGCTGGCCGGCATCAGGGCCAAGGTTGGCCAGGGCGATCCGGCAGCGGATGGCATGCTGCAACAGCTCTTTACCCTCTTTTCCGAGGCCTGCGAGGCCATCCCCGATAATGGACGCGGCGGGATCGTGCGCCCCGGAACGGGGTCGGCCATGTACTATATCTGGCTGGCTACGGGGCACGAGGGGATGCGCGAGCCGGTGGTGGGCGCCACGGCCAACGGCCGGCACAAGGGCGCCTATTTCGGGGCCAACCTGGCCCCCGCCCACAACGCGCGCGTGCTGGGGCCCACGGCGGTGCTGCAATCTTTCAGCAAGATCGACTATCGCCGAGTCTGCAACGGCGGGCCCATCACACTCGAGCTCTCCGACAGTGTCTTTCGCGGCGAGGATTCCATCGGCAAGGTGGCCCAGTTGGTGCGCGCCTTTGCCCAACTGGGTTGCCAGCAGATGCAGCTCAACACCGTCAAGCTGGAGACGCTGCGAGCGGCCCAAGCGCACCCGGACCAATATCGCGACGTTATCGTGCGCGTGTGGGGCTGGAGCGCCTATTTCGTGGACCTGGCGCCCGAATACCAGGATCACGTGATGGGCCGGCACATGTACAGCATGTGACGCCTATTCGGGCTTGCCTCCCCAGCGCGCGGGCCCGGTAAAGAGGCTCACATCGGGATTGCGCTGCTCCAGGATGCCCTCGAAGCGCGCCTTGATCAGGGGCAGCAATCCGTGATGGGGCAGGATGTAGAGCTGCTCATCGCGAATGGCTTGGAAGGCCGCCTCAGCCACCTGCTCGGGAGCCGCGCCCTTGTCCAGGCCGTGCTCCTCACGTTCCCAGGCAGCGCGGATGAATGCGTCGCGTTCTTGGGCGATCTCGTCCTTGAGCCGCTCGGGCCGGTTGCGCGCCGCGTCGCCCAAGCGGGTGTTCACCGACGATGGGCAGAGCACCGACACGCCGATCCTGGCCTTGCGCTGTGCCAGCTCCAGGTAAAGCTGCTCGGAGATGGCCACCACGGCGTGTTTGGAGATGGCATAGGTGGCCATGGAGAGGTGCACGGGCAGCAGGCCTGCCACAGAGCCCGTGTTCACGATGTGGCCCTCGCTGCCTTGCTCCAGCATGATGGGCACAAAGGTGTGCACGCCGTGGATCACGCCAAAAAGGTTGACCCCCAGCACCCATTGCCAATCCTTGATCGAGCTGCCCCATAGCGTGCCATGGACGGCCACCCCTGCGTTGTTACAGAGCAGGTGCACGCCTCCGAAGGCGGCGAGGGTCTTGGCTGCCAGGGCCTGCGCATCCTCTACACGGGATACGTCGGTGCGCACAGGGAGCACCGTGGCGCCCGCCTCCTCCATCTCGCGCGCGGCCTGGGCCAGCGAGCGTTCTTCCACGTCGGCCAGGACCACCTTCATCCGCTCCGCGGCAGCACGCTCTGCCAGGGCGCGCCCGATCCCGCTGGCCGCGCCAGTCACCACCGCTACCCGATCTTTGAACTCTTTCATGCCACTCCCCCTTTATGCTTCGACCTTAGGAATGCAGGGATTTTACCGCAAAGGCGCAAAGGTAGTAAGGGGGAAAAGGGCTAGAGAGGCACCTCGTACACGCGCGTGGTGACGATGCCATCCTGGATGGTGACCAGGCGATAATGCGGGTCCGCAAGGATAATCAGGGGCTCATCCTGCAGCGCAAAGGGAAAAGCCGTGGAGCGCAGCCCATATACCGGGATGCCCTCGATATGGCGCTCGTAGGTGATATGGGCGTGTCCGCATAGCACCGCCAGCACATGGCCTCCCCGTACGATCTCCCAGAACCGTGTCAGGTCCTCGTCACTGGGCAGGAGGGCGTCGAGCCACTGGCTGCCCAGGCGTGCCAGGTGATGGTGCATCACCAACACCGTCGGCCGGCCCCCGGCGAGCGTCTCCCGCAGAAAAGAGAGCATGGCCAAGTCCGCGGCGCCCCGGTTGCCGGTTCCCCAATCAAGACACACGAACTGCACGCCCTGG
>CAYQDH010000341.1:0-6276 GCA_964416075.1 uncultured Anaerolineales bacterium
AGCAGGAGGCGTTCGACAAGAACCTGCTCGAGATGGCGCGGGCGGGGGTGCCTCCGCGTGAGCTTGGACGGCTGTGGCCATTCAATAACGTGGTGTCCATGGCCCGTGCCAGTCACTCCCTGGGTATCATTAACGCGGGTGACCCAGTGGGGGCAGCACAGGATGTGTACGATGTGGGCCTCGTCTACTCGGGCGAGATGACATTCGCCCTGCGCTGGGCGGCGCTGTATGATGCGGCGGTCGCAGAGGCGCTCAAGCCGGACGCCACGGTGGAATCGATCTTGCAGGTTGCCCGAGAGATGGTGCTCTACCGAGGGCAAAAGGGTACACCCTATGCGGGCTATGATCGGGTGGCCCAAGAGCTAGACAAGGCGCTGGACATTGCCTCGCGTCACAGTGATCCGCTATCCATGCGCGATGAGTTCTACCAGATTTACTATGGGGGCAACTATTTTGTGTATGCCCAGTCTCAGGCCAACGAAGTGGTGGCCAAGGGCCTGGCGATTTTCGCGGCGTGCCGGGGGGATGCGCGACAGGCTGTTCTGACGGCCGTGAACTTTGGCCGCGATACGGACTGCCTCGCAGCAGTGGCTGGCGGATTGGCAGGGGCGTTCTCGGGTGCAGACAGCCTCGACCAGGAATGGATTGAGCAGGTCAACGCGGCAACTAAGGCTGACCCCTACACCAATAGCCGCCTGGATATCGATGAGACGGCAGAAGGACTGTACCAGGCAGCGCTCAGCAAGCTGCAGCGAGAGCGTGCTTACATCGCGCTGATGGATGGAAAGCCTGGTTACTTGGGCTGAGTACAGTCAGCCCAAGCTGGATAAGGTCAGCCCGGGCTGAGTCGAGTTGGCAGGATTCAGCGGAGGTGGCCCTTGGCCTGATACTTGGCAAAGAGCTGGCCCCAAGGCATTTCCTGTCTCCAACGGTTGTAGATGTGACGCTCTTTGAACGGCCAACGATAGTAGTCGTGGTAGAACTCGGAGACGAAAGAAAACACGTGTACCAGCGGCGTGTGGAACAGGATTTGCTGCAAGCACTTGGTCGGACCGTACCAGGAGAGCCAGCCCATGGCGCGATGAAAGTTCATACCGACCTGGAAGTGCCAATTCTCTCCGCTGATGTCGTCGCCCACGATCTCGATCTCCCGGGGATCGCCGACGCCAAGCCCTTGCTCGTGCGCAAGCCTGATGTAGTCGATGCCCATCGGATCAAACCCCATGAGCTTGGCCGCGATGGCATCGATGGCCACTTGGTCGCCACTCGCCAGGATAACGTTCTTCGCTTCTGGTTTCATCACCCGTGGCCCGGTACCGTTGCCGGCCGTCGTCCCATCCATGACGGCAAAGATGCCAGGATGAATCTCTTTCTGAATCTTGAGTAGATCTACGAGCGTCTGGTGGATCCAGGAGTGGGTATAGTGGCGATTGTGAGTCAACAGCCCGCCAAAGGCATTCTTCATCGCGCCGGTGGTCGTCGTATAGATATGGCACTTGACCGTGGGCAGGTGAACGATGCTCTTGCCCATGAAATAGTCCGGTAGGCGCAAGCCTTTGGGATAGATGCGCTGTAACACATCTAGCTTGGCCTGGGGTTCGTAAGGAATCCAGGTCACGTCACTATCTCTAAAGTTGTAGAGCACAGGAACGTTGTACCGCCGAAAGATGGGCAAGTAATTGTTGAGATCTTCGCCCTTGAAAGCATTGGTCACTACGGTGCGGTTCTGCACGCAGGAAATCTGCTCGTAGCCACGGCTACGAAGGCCAAGCACAGTGCCCTCCATCTGCCATGGAGTGGTGTTGGCGCTGGGAAAAGGATAGTGCCAGGAGATGTTGTCCTTTAGGATGATTGCTGTACCCCGTGGCAGGAAACGTTCCACCTCCGCCAAGCCGAGCAGGCGGTCATAGTCATCCAAGACGGTTTCAGGGCTGGTTCTCAGAACAGCCACTTGGGAACGCATGGTCATTGTGTACTCCTTTGCGATGCAAGCGATGATGGCGTGATCCCAGGGTCGCCTGTGACTCGGGTCTCATGGTACCACGCCTTTATAGGCGGGTCAAACCGCGGGCGATGGTTCTGTTGGCCGTCCACTCGTTTGCGCGGCGCGACCCTTAGACAGAAAAAGAGGCTAGGGTGTAACCTAACCCCAGCCTCCAGCGAGCTATGAATTTCGATACACCGTCGACTGCTATACGGGTTGGAGATACACCTGGGCAGCCCACAGGAAGGTGCCGTTGAAGCTCACCTTAGTCCACAAGATTCCACTGCCCCATTGCGTGATACCAGTTGGCTGCAGGATGGTCCCCGCCGGCACGATGCGCCGCGTAGCGTAACCAAGACCTGGTCCAGCTCGCAAGCGAAGCCCGGCTCCCGCTGTCACTTTCAGGCCTGTCTCTCCCGTGGGAGTCGGTCCTGGGTAATCACTGAGGTATGCTGAGGCGCAGTAACCATCGTATGCGTAACCCCAGCGCCACACCCGCACAAAGGTCCAGGAGATCCCTTGGTTGAACACGGGCGCAGCCAGTGTATGCACTGCTTGCCCTTTGCTCAGGGTAAGGATGACCGGCGAAGAAAGATTAGCCGATTGGCGCAGTCGCAAGCCAAGGTGCGCCGTAACATAGACTATTGCTGTTTCTGGGGCAGGGGGTGGCGCGGCCAGGGTGGAAAGAGGTAGTAGGAGGAGAACCCCCACCAGACCAAGCAATGTGGCCATACGCACTAGAAGCCTGATTTTTGGTCTCATAACACTCCTTTCATAGCTGCAGTGATTCTGGGGCGAGAGACTTGCCTTTTGCGGTCTTCGGACGCTGTCTAGTGGAATCGGATCCCCTTATCCGTATCTATTATCTTATCAGGTTAGGATAGAATAGTCAAGGACGAAAGTATGATTCTTGGTCACACTCTTTGCCACTGAGGGGCAGAAATGCTACAATCTCTGCCATCTCGCCATTCGAGGCAGGGATGAAAGGGGATCAAGAAACGTTATCAGATAGATTTCGCGTGCCCGAGCCCAGGGAGATAGCTGGCTGGCTCCAAGGCCTCTGGAGCCAGGTCCACGCATCTCTGCGTCAGCGAGATACTCAATTCCTGTTGGGCATCATCGCCATCGCCGCACTGCTTAGGCTTAGTTATCTGGACCTAATTGAGTTCAAGGCCGACGAGGCGCAGCACCTGTTAAGGTCCGCCCGGCTTGTCGAGGACGGCGAATGGCCTCTTGTGGGCACCATGGCGTCTGTGGGTGTGGCCAAACCCCCTCTAATGGTCTATCTCATGGCTGTGCCGCTACTGTTGGGCCGAGACCCGCGCATTGCCTCTGCGTTTATAGCGTTGCTGAACATAGCAGCCATTGCGGGACTATTCTTGCTGGTTAGACGGTACTATGGTCTCAGGGTTGCTGCTATCAGCACCCTGCTCCTGGCCATCAACCCGTGGGCGGTGGCATACTCGCGCAAGGCCTTCACGGCAGATTTGCTATTGCCATTTGCCGTTCTCTTCCTGTGGGGCCTCCTGCGAGCACTCGTTGACCGACGTCCCTGGGGATGGGTTTTGACTAGCCTGAGCCTGGGCTCGTCACTCTATCTCACTTTTTCTCCTTTTCCGATATTTATAACTTTTATAATTTTGATAGTTCTTTACAGGTCTCGGGTAAGTTGGCCTCATCTGGTATTCGGAATCTGTCTCACAACCCTGCTGTTCACACCCTATCTCTATTACTGGAATCTCAACGGCCTGGATGCCTTTGCTGATGCGCTTCGGAGCTTGCGTAGCGTATCCGACGAGGCGGCCTCCGGGCCACGGGCAGCGTCTCTTGCCTTCCAGTATGCGGCTTGGCTCCACTCCGGACATCAGTATGCATCTTTGGCCGGGGCCGCGATCCGTGAGTTTGCTCCCATGCACTCTATCTTTGCTCCCCTTAATGGTATCCAAATACTCATCTTCCTGGCTTCACTGGCATCGACGGTGGTGCTGGCCCTACGCAGCTGGAGCCACTGGCGCCAACAAGATGACGCGGCGAAATATGTTGTTCCCGCGTTGTGGTTGTGGGTGCCGCTTATGTTCTGGACCGTAGTTCGATCCGGGCTTCAGCCTCACTACATGATCGTGCTCTACCCTGTCGGTTTTCTATCCATGGGTCTATTGCTCGATCGGCTGATCGAGCTGCCCTACTGGCCCATGCTCCGCAGGCACTGGTGGACGACGTTTGTCATGCCACTGACGGGTGTATTCCTGCTCACTCTCGCCATCTGGCAGGCTTATTCCGTTTTCTATTTGTACGATTTCGTGGCCCGCTACGACACCAGCGGGGGATATGGCATTCCGTTTCGATACTGGCGGCGCACCGCTGATGCGGCTTTACGTCAGGCAGAGGTCGAGCAGGTTGATCAGGTGTGGATAGTGGCGCAGGGCGCCGATATCGCGTATGAGGAATCTCCCCTGATCTTGCACTATTTGCTGGGCCCCCGAGTTGTGGGCGTGTTCATGGGCCAAGGCGGGAACGATTGCTTGTTGATGCCAGCAGGACGCCCGGGCGTCTATTTGCTGACTCGCGAATCTGCACCT
The DNA here is from genome assembly GCA_964416075.1 of uncultured Anaerolineales bacterium. GTDB lineage: Bacteria > Chloroflexota > Anaerolineae > UBA1429 > UBA1429 > CAYQDH01. Next base: position 4,564 of record CAYQDH010000341.1, read on the forward strand.
GTTGATGAGTTGTTGCGCCAACTGGACGCGCAGGAGCGCAACACCGTATTGTTCCCCAATAACCGAATGAGGGCACGCGTGTTTGTTGCCGAGGAGCGTTCGGTGGATGAGGTGCTGGCCATGGTCCCTCATCGCGAATCGGGGCTGTTCGACTGGGGCTTGCAGCTTCTCGGATACGGGTGGCCTCCCGATGCCAGGGCAGGCCAGAGCGCGCGTTTGGCCACTTTTTGGTCCTTTGGAGCCGTGACTGATGGCGCGCGCCTGGTGCAGCATAGCCTATTCAACCACCTGGTTAGTGAGGATGGTCGCAAACTCACTCAACGCGATGGCTTGGGATTGCCCGAGCGTTACTGGTCCGAGGGTCTCATCCTCGTCCAGTGGTTCGATCTGCAGTTGCCAGCGGAGTTGCCTGCTGGTGAGTATAACCTTCTTACCGGTTTGTATCGACTTTCGGACATGGCTCGCAGTCGCGCCATAGATGAACAGGGCTACGACCTCAGCGATACAGTAGCGCTTGGCCCGCTGCCCGTACGGCGCTAGCACGGTAAGATTCTAGATGGTAGTAGGCGCAGTACACACGGGCTGCACCCCTTCTTGATGCCACTTGTTGCAGGACCCCAGTCGAGATATACTGCGATGTTGTGGCACGATTCAGATGCTGAGTGAGGCACTTGGAAATGCTCCTGGCGATCAGTATTGTTTACTTTCTTGCCGCGACCTGGTTGTCTTTGTATGGACTGAATGTGTTGTGGCTCGTCTATCGCTACTTGCGGACCGGCCACCAGAAGACGGTTGCTCCCGTGCTCACCGATTTTCCTGTTGTTACTGTCCAGCTTCCCATCTACAACGAGATGCACGTTATCCCTCGTCTTCTCGAGGCAGTAGCAAACCTGGACTATCCTCGTGATCGACTGGATGTTCAGGTGCTCGATGATTCCACAGACGATAGCACCGAGCTCCTCCAGGAGTTGGTGGATGCCTACCATGCGCAGGGGCTCGATATCCGCCTCATCCATCGTAACGATCGTTCCGGCTACAAAGCGGGCGCCCTCACGGAGGGCTTGGCTCAGGCCAGGGGGGAATTCCTGGCCATATTCGATGCCGACTTTGTTCCGGCGCGCGACTGGCTTATGCGTACTGTGCCTTATGCCGTGGGAACACCTGATGCAGGTTTCGTGCAGACTCGCTGGACCCACCTTAATGCCCATTATTCTGCAGTTACGATGGCCCAGGCGATCATCTTGGACGCGCATTTTGTGGTGGAACACGGCGCCCGGAACAGGTCTCGGTGTTTCATCAACTTTAACGGGACCGCAGGCCTCTGGCGGCGTGAATGCATTACCAGCGTCGGAGGATGGTTTGGGGACACCCTGACAGAGGATCTGGACCTCAGCTATCGGGCGCAGATCGCGGGGTGGCGCGCCGTCTTTCTTCCTGAAGTGAAAGTCGATTCCGAGTTGCCGCCGCAGATCCTCGCTTTCAAGTCGCAGCAGTTTCGTTGGGCCAAAGGGTCGGCACAATGTCTGCGACGCTTGGCCAAGCCGCTACTGCACGCGAAAATCCCTTTGTGCGCCAAAATCGAGGGATTGCTGCATATTAGCGGGTATTGTTCTTTTCCATTGATGCTGGTTATCTTTTTGCTTACCCTTCCGCTTATTTGGTTTGGTTCTTCCACTAATATCCCTCTCATGCACCTGACCATCGCCAGCTTCG
>CAYQDH010000342.1:0-6264 GCA_964416075.1 uncultured Anaerolineales bacterium
GGGGCTACCGGATCGAGCTCGGTGAGGTGGAAGCGGTCCTGGAGCAGTTTGCGGGGGTACAGCAGGCGGTTGCTGTCGCAAGGGAGGACATGCTGGGAGACCGCTCTGTGGCCGCTACCGACAAACGTTTGGTGGCCTATGTGGTCGCGCAGCAAGGGGCCAGTGTGAATAGTGCCGAACTGCGCGATCAACTGCGGAAACGGTTACCTGACTACATGGTGCCCTTGGCCATCGTGATCCTGGAGCAGTTGCCGCTAACGCCCAATGGGAAGGTGGATCGGAAAGCTCTCCCTGCGCCCGAGTGGGGAGGGTTGGGCGTGTCGGGTGCTGCGGGGCAACAGGATCCTGCCGCGCCGCAGGCGGCGCGCACGCCGGTGGAGGGCGTGTTAGCCGGCATCTTTGAGCAAGTGCTGGGTGTAGAGCACGTGGGCATCTACGACAACTTTTTCGAGCTGGGAGGGCACTCGTTGCTGGCCACGCAGGCCGCATCGCGGGTGCGCAATGTGCTGGACGTCGATCTGCCCCTCCAGAACCTTTTCGAGGCGCCCACGGTTGCGGCTCTGGCTGAACGGGTGCAGGCTGTGCTAAGGGCTGGCGCAGAGAAGGTGCCTCCCATTTTACCAGCGCCAGCCCGAGCGCTGGCGGCGCGCGATGAGGCTACCCCGTGGCAGCTGTCGTTTGCGCAAGAGCGATTGTGGTTCCTGGATCAGCTCGCCCCGGGTACCCTCTACAACATACCGATCGCTGTAAGGCTAAATGGCGTTCTGGAGGTGGCCGCTCTCACGGCCACCCTTCGGGAAATCGTCCGGCGGCATGAGATATTGCGCACCACATTCCGGGTGCTCCGTGGTACGCCCGTGCAGGAGAGTGTTCCACAACTGGACCTGCCCTTGCCCATGACCGACTTGAGTAGCCTACCTCGGTCGCAACGAGAGGCGGAGGCGCGGCGTTTGGTGCAAGAGCAAGCCGCGCTGCCCTTTGACCTGGCCCACGGCCCCCTCTTGCGAGCTCACCTGGTCAAGCTCGGCAAAGAGGATCACGTCGTGTTTCTCGCGTTTCACCACATTGTCTTCGATGGATGGTCCGCGGACATCTTTCTGGCCGAGTTGGCCGCACTCTATGAGGCTTTCAGCGATAGCCCTGCGACAGAAGGGGAGCGCCCGTCCGCGAAAGAACTGCTCCTGCCACGACAATCTCTCCCTGAGCTGTCCATCCAGTACGCGGATTATGCTGTTTGGCAGCGTTCCTGGCTTCAGGGAGAGGTGCTGGAGAAGCAGCTAGCCTACTGGCGCGATAAGCTGAGCCCCCTACCCCCGACACTCGATTTGCCCACAGACCATCCGCGGCCTGCGGTGCAGAGTTGGCGGGGAGGCACTGAGGATTTCGCTTTCTCTCGCGAGTTGCTGCACAAGCTTAATGTGCTGAGCCGGGCCGAAGGGGCCACGCTTTTTATGACCCTGCTGGCGGCGTTTCAGGTGTTGCTCTATCGCTACACCGGCCAGGAGGACCTCTCGATTGGCACTCCTGTAGCGAACCGCCACCATCCCGGGGTGGAGAAGCTTATCGGCTTTTTTGTGAACACCCTGGTCTTGCGGACCGACCTGTCGGGCGCGCCGACCTTCCGCCAGCTGTTACAGCGCGTGCGCAAGGTGGCCCTGGAAGCCTATGCGTACCAGGATGTGCCTTTTGAGATGTTGGTGGAAAAGCTGCATCCGGAACGTGACCTGAGCCACAACCCTCTTTTCCAGGTGGCTTTTACGGTACAACATTCGGCTGCGCCGCAGTCTGCTGCGCTGGGCCTAGGGGTACGCGGACTAGAGATGGTCTCTTGGCCTATCGATGGAGGGACAGCCAAGTTCGATCTGACGCTCATCCTGAACGAAGGCCCCCATGGCTTGAGCGGCACGCTGGAGTACAACAGTGATCTTTTCGATGCCTCCACAATCCGCCGTATGCGGGATCACTTGCACATGCTGCTTGAATCGATCGTCGGAGATGTGACGCAGCCGATCTCGGCCCTCCCTCTGCTGACCCCGGCTGAACGGCAGCAGGTTCTTGTAGAGTGGAACCGCACCAAGATGCTTACGCCGATCGATCGCTGTGCGCATCAGTTATTCGAGGCACAGGCGGCGCGCCAACCTCTGGCGATAGCGGCGACTTTCCGTGGCGCAGACGCCGAGGGCCAGGCCATGACCTACGGGGAATTGGATCAGCGCGCAAATCAGCTGGCTCACTATCTGCGCGAGCTGGGTGTAGGTCCTGAGGTACTGGTGGGCATCTTGGCAGAGCGTTCTCTGGAAATGATAGTGGGTATCCTGGGCATCATGAAGGCTGGGGGGGCCTATCTGCCACTCGACCCGACTTATCCTCCCGAGCGCTTGGCATTTATGGTGCGCGACGCGCGCGTGCCCGTGCTCTTGACCCTGTCGCGGCTCGCGCAGGATATTCCCGGCCTGGTAGATAGCACGCCCCAGGATGCGGAACTCCCCCAGTCCGCTGGAGCCTCTCAATACCCCAAGCCCCCTCATTCGATGCATATCGTGTGTCTGGATGCGGACTGGCCGTTGATCGCGCGCCATGGAACTGACGCCAAGAGCACGCAGCCGCCCAGCACTGCGGTGACACCTGACAATCTCGCCTACGTCATCTACACCTCGGGTTCCACGGGGCGGCCCAAGGGCACGATGCTGTGCCATCGTGGACTGAGCAACCTGGCCGAGGTGCAGCGGCAGGCCCTAAACGTTCAGCCTTCTAGCCGTGTGCTGCAGTTCTCGTCTCCGAGTTTTGATGCTTCGGTATGGGAGACTTTCATGGCCCTGGCCAATGGCGCAACCCTCTGCCTGGCGCGCCAAGAGGTGTTGGCCTCAGGCATGGATCTGGCACGTTTACTGCTGGAGGAAAAGATCACCCATGCCACCCTGCCACCCTCGGTCTTGAGGGTCCTACCTGGCCCGCATTCCGTGGGCATTGCTCATGACCAGCAGGCCACGGGCGCTCGCGCCCCAACACCTTCGGCTGGCATACAGCCGCCAGAATTCCCGGACCTGCAGAACCTCATCGCCGCTGGAGAAGCATGCTCGGAGGACCTGGTGGCTCGTTGGGCGCCCGGAAGACGGTTCTTTAACGCCTATGGCCCCACCGAGACGACCGTCTGTGCCTCGATGCATCTCTGCGATGCAGCGAGCACTGAGCCGCCGCCCATCGGGCGGCCGATCGGGAATTTCAAGCTCTACGTGCTCGACCAGAGCAAGCAGCCGGTGCCGATCGGGGTTCCCGGGGAGCTGTACATCGGCGGCATCGGCTTGGCGCGTGGCTATCTGAACCGGCCCGAGCTGACGGCCGATCGCTTTGTGCCGGATCCGTTCAGCAAGAGGGCGGGGGCGCGGCTGTACCGAACAGGGGACTTGGTGCGCTATCTCCCCAATGGAGACATCGACTTTTTGGGGCGCATCGATCAACAGGTCAAAATCCGCGGTTTCCGAATCGAGCTGGGGGAGATCGAAGCCGTGCTGCGGGAGGCCCCCGGCGTATTGGAGTGCGCTGTGGTTCCCCAGACTACTGGGGCCAAAGACGTAGCGGGTGACGGGCAGAAATTGCAGCGCCTGGTTGCCTACGTGGTACCCAGGCCCAGCGAAGCTGGGCAGGGGAAGGCGGGTCCAGACACCAATACCTTGCGCGCCCGGCTGCGCCAGAGACTGCCCGAATACATGATCCCCTCCGCCTTTGTGATGCTGGACGCATTACCGTTGACGCCGAATGGTAAGGTTGACCGTCGCGCGCTCCCTAGTCCCAATGGAAACGGGTCCGATGCGCGGCCATATGTCTCTCCGCGTACGCCGACCGAGACCACGCTGGCCACCCTATGGGGCGAGTTCTTGGGGGTCGAGCAAGTGAGCGCTGATGATAACTTTTTCGATCTGGGCGGCCATTCGCTGTTGGCCACACAGCTCATCTCGCGCTTGCATGAGGCGATGCATGTCGAGTTGCCGGTGCGAACGCTGTTCGAGTCGCCCGTGCTATCGCAACTGGCTGGGCAGATCGACGCCCTGCAGCAGTCCCGCTCCAAGGACAGTACTCTGGTCCACGAGCTCGATTCGATCATGCAGACCCTGAAACAGGTACAGGATCTCTCACAGCAGGACGTAGTGTGGATGTTGCACAACGAGGATGCTACAACGGCGGATGGACAGCATCCCAGTAAGAAACCAGCCAAAATATCTTAGGCGCCAAACAGGGTTCGCCTAGTTACTGAAGGGACCGAGTAATGACCAGTCTACCCTTGGAGAAACGGATCTCCATGGAAAAACGGATTTCCTTGGAGGAAATCGCTCGCCAGGTTGAGAATCTCAACCCCGAGAAGCGCAGGCTTTTTCTCCAATTGCTCCAGAAACAGGGCATCGACATCTCGGATTTGGTTATCCTGCCCCAACCCGAGGACAGGACCACGTTTCCGCTGTCTTTTGCTCAGCGCAGGCTATGGTTCTTGGATCAGTTCGAGTCCAATACAGCCCTGTACAACATACCGCTGGCGCTCCGGCTCGACGGCGTGCTTGACGTAAATGTGCTGCAGCGCACTCTGACAGAGATCGTGCGGCGGCACAATATCCTGCGCACCAGCTTCTCGGCGCAGGACGGCGAACCCTATCAGGTGATCGCTCCTTGCCTCGCGGACACCCCGGAGTGTACCGTCCCTTTGTTAATCACGGACCTCAGACCTCTGGTACCCGCCAGTTTGGTGAAGCACGATGTCCTCCAGGCGGAGGCCCTTCGTCTGGCCACCGAGGAAGTGCAGCAGCCTTTTGACCTGAGACACGGCCCGCTATTGCGCGCCCGATTATTGCGTCTGGACGATCAACAGCATATCGCATTGCTGACCATGCATCACATTGTTGCTGATGGCTGGTCTGCGGGCGTGCTCGTTCGCGAGGTGGCTGAGCTCTACACCGCCTTCGCAAAAGGCCAAGGTTCACCTCTCCCCGAACTGTCTATCCAGTATACCGACTTTGCCTGCTGGCAAGAAGAGCACCAGCGCAAGCGATGGCAGCCCCAACTGGAGTACTGGCGAGAAAAGCTAGCTGATTCTCCCGTGATGCTCGATCTGCCAACCGACCGTCCGCGCCCGCCCGTTTTGACCTATTGGGGCGCCACTCAATCGTTCCAGGTGCCATCGGACCTGACGGATAGCCTAAATGCTTTGAGCCAGCGGGAGGGCGCCTCGCTGTTCATGACCCTTCTGGCAGCCTTTCAGACTCTCTTGTATCGCTACTCGGGCCAGGATGATATTTCGGTTGGAACACCCATCGCCAACCGCAATAGGCGCCAAACGGAAGGTCTCATCGGTTTCTTTGTCAACACCCTGGTGCTACGCGCCAGGCTGCACAGCCAGGATGGCACCGGAATGTCGTTTCGTTCCTTGCTACGGCAAGTGCGAGACACCGCTCTTGAGGCCTACGATCATCAGGACCTACCTTTCGAGGTACTGGTGGAAGGGTTGCGGCCGGAACGCAGTACCAGTCATACGCCGCTCTTTCAGGTGATGTTTGCCCTGCAGAATGCGCCCGTGGGGTCATTGCAGTTGCCCGCGCTCACCATAACACCCCTCAATATCCATAGCGGCATGGCCAAGTTCGATCTTACCTTGATGATGTACGAGGAAGGTGATGGTCTCGGTGGGACCATCGAATACAATACCGACCTCTATGATGCAGCGACCATCACCCGGATGCTGGATCATTTCCGTATCCTATTACAGGGAATCGTGGCTGATCCTGAGCAGGATGTGTCGCGCCTGCCCCTCCTGGCGCAGGTGGAACAGGAGCAGCTCCTGCTGACATGGTCCGCCGGCAATACTACAACCGTGCCCGACTGGTGTATCCACGAAATGTTTGAGGCGCAAGTGGACCGCACCCCCGAGGCCACGGCGTTGGTGTTCGAGAAGCAGTCGTTCACCTATCAAGAGCTCGACGAGTGGGCCAATCGCCTGGCGCACAGACTGCGCGGGTTGGGTGTGGGGCCAGAGAACCTAGTAGGGGTTTGCCTGAGGCGTACGCCGGAGATGGTGGTGGCGCTATTGGCCATCCTCAAGGCCGGCGGGGCTTACGTGCCTCTCGATCCGCAGTATCCCCAGGATCGTTTGGGCTTTATGCTGGAGGATAGTCGGATTGGGGTGCTGTTGACCCAGAAGGACGTGGCAGACAGCCTTCCAGAGCATACGGCGACCATCGTCCTGCTGGATCAGGAGGCGGTCCTTCGCCCGGATGCCAT
>CAYQDH010000343.1:0-3832 GCA_964416075.1 uncultured Anaerolineales bacterium
AAGCGGAGCGAGGCGCACCTGCAATCGCTGGTGTTGAACAGCCCCACGGCCATCGTCGTCATCGACGCCCAGGTGCGCGTGCTCTCGTGGAACCCCGCCGCCGAGAAACTATTCGGCTATACGGAGCAAGAGGCGCGGGGGCGCCTGGTTGACGACCTGGTGGCCCACCCCGCTGCCCTGCGCGACGAGGCCGCGCGCTACAACGAACAGGTCGCCCGAGGCGAAACGGTCCACGCCATCGTCCAGCGCCTGCGCCGCGATGGGAGCCCGGTGGACCTGGAGCTGCTCACCGTGCCCCTGGTGGTGGAGGGGGCGCGCACCAGCACGCTGATCATGTACCACGACATCACCGAGCTGCAGCGCGCCCGGCAGGAGGCCGAGGTAGCCAACCAGGCCAAGAGCGCCTTCCTGGCCACGATGAGCCACGAGATTCGCACCCCCATGAATGCCATCATCGGCATGACCGGGCTGCTGCTGGATACGCCGCTTTCGGCGGAGCAGCGCGAGTTCGCGGAGACGATCCGCAACAGCGGCGACAGCCTCTTGACCATCATCAACGATATCCTCGATTTCTCCAAGATCGAGGCTGGGCGCATGGACCTGGAGAGCCAGCCCTTCGACCTGCGCGAGTGCGTGGAGAGCGCCGTGGACCTGTTGGCGCCCACGGCCACGGAAAAGGGCCTCAACCTGGCCAGCCTGGTGGATGAGCACGTGCCCGCCACCATCGTGGGCGATGTCACCCGCCTGCGCCAGATCCTGGTAAACCTTCTCGGCAACGCGGTCAAGTTCACGGAAAAGGGCGAAGTGGTGGTGACCGTGAGCTGCGACGCGGAGATGGGGAAACGCGGTGACGCGGAGACGGTCACCGGGTCCCCACGTCCCCATGTCCCCGTGTCAGCCAGTCTCCCCGTCCCCGCGTCACTGCACTTTACGGTGCGCGATACGGGGATCGGCATCCCGCCCGAGCGCATGGATCGCCTGTTCCGCTCCTTTAGCCAGGTGGATGCCTCCACCACGCGGCGCTTTGGCGGCACGGGGCTGGGGCTGGCCATCAGCAAGCGCCTGTGCGAGCTGATGGGCGGCGCCATGTGGGTGGAGAGCCTGGGGCTGCCCGGCGAGGGGAGCACTTTCCATTTTACCATCCGCGCCGAGGCCGCTCCCGCGCTGGCCCAGCGCGCCCGCCTGCATGGCCTGCAGCCGCGGCTGACCGGCAAGCGAGTGCTGATCGTGGACGACAACCCCACCAATCGCCGCATCGTCACGCTGCAGACCCAATCCTGGGGCATGATCCCTCAAAACACGGGCCTCCCCTCGGAGGCGCTGGCCTGGGTGCGCCGCGGCGATCCCTTCGATGTGGCCTTTCTCGATCGCCAGATGCCCGAGATGGACGGCATCTCCCTGAGCCGCGAGATACGGTCGTTGCGCGACGAGGCCAGCCTGCCCATCGTGATCCTCAGCTCTTGGGGACAACGGGAGATCGAGGCGGGCGAAGCGCCCTACTTTGCCTTCCTGATGAAACCTCTGAAGGCTTCGCAGATCTATGATGTGTTGGTGTCTCTCTTTGGCACCGAAGAAGAGATCGCCGAGCTGGTGCGCGAGCCGGCGGGCACCCAGTTCGATGCCAGAATGGCCGAGCGGCACCCCTTGCGTGTCCTGCTGGCGGAGGATAACGCCATCAACCAAAAGCTGGCGCTGCGCCTGCTGGGGCGGTTGGGCTATCGCGCCGATGTGGCGGGCAACGGCGTGGAGGTGCTGCGCTCTCTGCACCGGCAACCCTACGATGTGGTGCTCATGGATGTGCAAATGCCTGACATGGATGGCCTGGAGGCCACGCGCGCCATCTGGCGCGAATGGCCCACCGGACAGCGCCCGCGTATCGTAGCCATGACCGCCAATGCCATGAAAGAGGATCGCGACGAGTGCCTCGCCGCGGGGATGGACGACTACCTGAGCAAGCCCGTCCACGTGGAGGAGCTGGTGCGCGCCTTGCAGGCTGCCCAGCCCCTGCCGGGCACAGCCTGCCCGTTGCCCGTGGCGCCCCAGCCGGAGCAGGCCGCACCCCCCGAAGCGGCGGCGCCCGCGCCACAGGCGGAAGCGCCCCCCCCGCGGGCGGCGCCTTCGGCGCAAGGCGACCTTGCGGGGCAGTCGACAGTGCTCGACCCTGTCGCCCTGACCAAGTTGTTGGCCATCGGGGGCGGCGACCCGGCCTTCCTGGCCGAGATGATCGATGCCTTCCTCTCCGATGCGCCAGGGATCCTGGCAGAGATGCGGCAAGGGGCGGAGCGTGGGGACGCGGCGCTGCTGCGCCGTGCGGCGCACAGCCTCAAGTCGAACAGCCGCGATTTCGGCGCCCCGACCCTCGCGCTGATGTGCCTCGAGCTGGAGACGATGGGCAAGGAGAGCAACCTCCAGGGCGCCGCCGACAAGCTCGCCCTCGCCGAAGCCGAGTATGCCCGCGTCGCCCAAGCCCTGCAGGCGTTGCGCCAGGGATAGAACGCTCTGGGGACGGAGGCAACATGATCGAGCATGGAGCCGAGATACCTGTCCGCACGCTGCCCTGGCTGGTGTCGACTGAAAACGCCTCGAACTTGAGCTAGCCGCTTCGATTCCGATAGGTCTAGAGTCCATGGGAGGCTGTCATGAGCGGAACGACAGTCCAGGCAGATATGGCAGAGGGCGAAGAGGGCTCCGGCGCGGCTGCGGCCAACGTGAGCGGCTTCCTGCGTCGGGCGACCCTGGTTTACCTGCGCACCTATGGCCGATCATACGCCTTGATCGCCCTGACGGTGCTCCTCGCGCTCGCTTTGGAGATCTATCTCAATCTCAGCTATGCGCCACTCCTTGACGACGCCATCCCCAACCGGGATGGGCGCAAAGCGGCGCAGATTCTCGGCGGTTTGGGGGCGCTGTTCATCATCTCCTCGGCGGGGGATACCCTGCGCGACCGCCTGTGCGCGCGGGTGGGGCGAACCCTGGTCGACGATTTGCGCCTGGCCATGTTCAGTCACCTGCAACGGTTGCCTGCCGGTTTCTACGCCCGGGCACAGACCTCGGATATCGTGGCCCGCTTTTCCAATGACCTATCTGCGATCGAGGGCGCGCTCACCGAATGGTTCCCCTATGGCCTCTTTGCTGTCTTGCGCACGGTGGCCAATGCGGTCCTGCTCTTTGTGCTGGACTGGCGCCTGGCGATCTTGATGGCCCTTGTGCTCCCTGTGACCTTTTTGCTACCCCGGGTGTTCACCCGTCGCGCCACCACGGCCAATCTGCAACATCGGGCGGATGATATGGCGGTGCTGAACACCGTGCAAGAGCATGTGGGGGCGCAGGCCATCACCCGCGCGTTCGGCTTGCAGGACACGGCCATCGGAGCTTTCTCCCGGCAACTGGCCGGCCTGGCCCGCAACGCGTTCCGGGCTCGTTTCGAGCAGCGCCTCGTCACCCGCAGCAGCGACATCGGTCAGTGGTTTGTCTATGTCCTGGTCATGGCGGTTGGCTCGTATCTGGCTCTGCGCGGGGAATTGCGCATAGGGGTCTTTATGAGCTTCGCCTCCATCCTGAGCACGCTGGGCAGCTCCGCATCCGCGCTGGTGGGCTTTGTCGCGGCGTTGATCCCCGCCGCGGTCAGCCAGCGGCGCATCGACGAGCTGCTGCGCGAGCCGGTGGGGGTGCAAGATGCGCCCGACGCCGTGCCCCTACCCCGCCTGGCGGGGGGCCAGCAGGGCGCGCCGGACCACGAGATTCGCTTCGAGCGGGTCACCTTTAGCTACGCCGGCCCCGGCGGAAAACCCAACTTGCGAGAGGCCAGCTTTCGCATCCCGGCCGGGCAAAC
>CAYQDH010000343.1:3842-6242 GCA_964416075.1 uncultured Anaerolineales bacterium
GGGCGCAGCGGCTCGGGCAAGAGCACGGCGCTGAACCTGCTGTTGCGCTTCTACGACCCCGACGAGGGCCGGGTGCTCATCGATGGCTATGACCTCAGGCAGGTCAGCCAGGCCTCGTTGCGCTCGCAGGTGGGGGTGGTGTTGCAGGACACCTTCCTTTTCAACACCACCGTGCGCGATAACATCCGCCTGAGCAAGCCCGGGGCCAGCGACGCCGACGTGGAGGCCGCCGCCAGGATGAGCGAGGTGCACGACGTGGTGATGGGCCTGCCACAAGGGTACGACACCGTGGTGGGCGAACGGGGCGGGCGGCTTTCGGGCGGGCAACGGCAGCGCATCGCCCTCGCGCGCGCCATCCTGCGCGACCCGGCGATGCTGCTGTTGGATGAGGCCACCTCGGCGCTGGACCCGGAGACCGAGGCCGCCATCAACGCCACCCTGGCCAAGCTGGGCGGCTCGCGTACCATCCTTTCCGTCACCCATCGCCTGGCCTCGGTGAAGGATGCGGACCAGATCCTGGTGGTGGATGGGGGGCGCATCGTCGAACAGGGCGCGCATCAGGAATTGCTCGCCCTGGGTGGGTTGTATCGCCAGCTGTGGCAGCAGCAGAGCGGCTTCATCGTCAGCGCCGACGGGCGCCAGGCCGAGGTGACTGCGCCGCGCCTGCGCGCCATCCCCTTGTTCGCCACGCTGGACGACGCCACCCTGGAGGCCATCGCCGACCAGTTTCGCACCGAGCGTTACGACGCTGGCCACACCCTGGTGAGCGAGGGGGACTCGGGAGACAAGCTGTTCATCGTGGTGCGCGGCCAAGTGGCCATGTCCACGGCCGGCTACCAACACAAGAACGTGGATTTGCCCGTCCTGCAGGATGGCGACTGCTTCGGTGAGCTCGCGCTGCTGGAAAGCGTGCCCCAGCCCTACACGGCCCACACCCTTTGCCCAACCTTGCTCCTGACGCTGCAACGTGAGCCCTTTTCCCGGATGGTGGACGACATCCCCTCCCTGAGGGAGGCCATGGAGCAGGTGGCCCTCACCCGCAGCCTGCGCCTGGTCGTCGCCCGCGGCCGGCGCCGGGGCGCCCGCCCTCCCACATCAGGGCTCGACGCCCTGGATGCCCTGGACCCCCGATGACAGAACCCTATAGAACATTCATCGTAGATACGCGGTATTTTGACGCTTTTTTCACAGTAGATTAACTCTCACCCGCTATACTGCATGCATATTCGTTCGTCGACCTGATCGGTGAGATCCTCTGCCAACCGCTCCTGCCCTCACGCCCACCAAGGGGGGAATGATAAAGATCTGCGTCCTGGAAGATGATTGCCGGCAATCCGCCGTCTCTTTCAAAGAGCATGACCCGCTGGCTGACATAGAGCTTTACTTTCGGCCCTATCAATGGGAACGGCATCTGTTGCAGAAACAGACCGCTGCCAAGCAGATCAAGCAGCTCGCTCGCCAGGGATTCGATGTCTTTCTGAATCTGTGCGATGGGACATGGGAAGAGGACCGCCCGGGGATCGAGGTCGTTCAGACCCTGGAGCAGTTGGGGGCGGCGTTTACCGGGGCAAACTCGGCGTTTTATGCCCCCAGCTGGTCAGCCGGACGCATATGGCGTATGGGGTCTAGTGTTCGGGGCTCATCACACATTTGACCCAGGCCCCCTTCACCCTCATAATACAATTGCTTCGCCAGCCACCCAGAGAGAGGATCCCATGCAAACATTAGAAGCCATCCGCAAGCGCTGTAGCCTGAGGGCCCATCTGTGCGACAAGCCGGTCGAGCCGGAAAAGATCGAGGCCGTCCTAGAGGCCGCTCGCCTGGCGCCCTCGGCGCGCAACTCGCAGCCATGGCGCTTTGTGGTGGTGCAAGGGCGCGACGCGGTGAGCGAGTTGGTGCGCGGGGCGTTCATGGGACCAGGATCGATCCTCGAGCTGGCGCCGGTGATCATCGTGGCCTGCGCCAGGCCCGACGACGATGTGACACACGATGAAAAGCCTTATTACCTTTTCGACATGGGGATGGCCATGCAGAACATGCTCCTGGCGGCCACCGACCTGGGCCTGGTCACCCATCCCATGGCCGCCTTCCGCGAGCAAGAGATCAAGAGGATCCTGCAGATACCCGACGATGTGCGCGTGGTGCTCGTCACCCCACTGGCCTATCCGCAAGAGGCCACCTACGATGAAGCAGCCGCCGAAAGACTGAGCCGGCGCACCCGCAAGGAGCTGCGCGAGATCGCCTGTTACGGACGTTGGGGCAACTGCGCCTAGGCCGAGCGCCTAGCGCCTAGAGCGCCCCCAGGCCAAGGCCTCGGGCTACATCTGCAAGGCCCCTCTTCAGGGGCTGCGCGAGATCGCCTGTTACGGACGTTGGGGCAACTGCGCCTAGGCCGAGCGC
>CAYQDH010000344.1:0-5913 GCA_964416075.1 uncultured Anaerolineales bacterium
AGCGCCCAGGTATAGGCCCAAGGGCCCTGCGCCACGGGCAGCGCCATCCAGTCCCCAGCCTCGCCCTGGGGGACGATGCGCAGGCCGCGCGCGGTGATCCAGGTGGTGGGGTCGGTGGTGGAGCCGCCCAACACATAGCTCGTGCCGCGCAGGTAGGCGCCGTCCGGCGGGGCGATGATAGCTACCCGCGGATCGTCCCCGTCGACGACGGCGGCGACCGTCTTGCGCATCTGCACGTCGCCATAGAGCAGATCCAGGACGATCTCCTCGTTGGCGGATGTGGTATCGCTCTTAACCCGCGCCGTGACCACCATGGAGATGGCTTCGTAAACTTGCAACGGGTCCGTCTCGGAAAAGCTCCAGGTCAGGGTATGGCCTTCCAGCGTCGGCGTCAAGGCGCGGTCGCCTACGCTGATCCCGCCCGCAATCGACTCCAGCCAAGCGGGCAGGGTCAGGCGCAAGGGCGTGACCACCGGCCCCGTGGCCCAGTTTCCCAGGTCGATGGAGAATGTCACCGTCTCGCCCGGTGTCCAGTAGGCGCCTGCGCGGCCACCCGCCAGGCCCCGCACCGGCGCGGCCCTCAGGCTCAGGTCGGGCACGAGGGCGTTTTTCCCCTGGGGGCTCAGGCCGTTGGCCAGCTCTTCGGCATCGTTCAGCCCGTCGCCGTCCGAGTCGGCCAGGAACGGGTTCGATTGGACCGCGTAGGTGTCGCCGGCCGCTTGGATAGCGGCCCGGCCCCCCGCCGGCGCGCCCTGGTCGACATGGCGCACCTCCACGCCGTCGCTCAGGCCGTCGCCGTCCGAATCGGCCACGTTGGCGAGCGTGCCTGCGCGGCGCTCCCGGCCGTCGTCCAGCCCGTCGTTGTCGGTATCCGCGAGCAGTGGGTCGATGCCGTAGCCGAACTCATCCTCCCACTCGTACCCATCCGACAGATGGTCGCCATCGGTATCCCAATCATCCGGGTCCGTACCCAGGACGCCCTCGGCCTCGTTCTCCAGGCCATCGCCATCGCGGTCGGGGTTGCCCAGCGCGTCCCAATGCCACAGCTCGTCGATCGTCGCGGGCAACACGTCCAGATCGAGGGTGACCGGCTCAATCTCCTCGGGTAGCTCGCCCGATTCGCGATGCGTATTGTAACGCACGGTGCCAAAGAAGGCGTACTCGGCCCATACGGTGGTGTAGAGGACCTTGGCCGCGAAACTGAGCAGGCCATTGACCTGCGGGGCCAGCACATAGCCCAGCGCAGCCGTGTTCGAGCAGTGCAGCGTGTAGGTGATATACTCCGCCGTGCCCGGGATAACCTGGCAATCGGGGGACGTCTGGTTCAGGTCCTGTACGGCAAAGGTATCATTGAGCGCACCGGTCGGCGTGAGCACGCCCCGCACAGAGCTCAGCCTCAAATCGTTGGCCGGGTCCTCGTAGTAGTGCGGGTCCGCGGGCGGTGGCACGTAGATGACGCCTTCATCGGTGGGCTGGAAGGAGCCCCCCTCCTTGGCGGCATAGACGGACTCGATAGTCCCGCTGAACGGGAGGTTGAGGCGGAGGGTATTGCCCCCCACCAGGCCGTGATCGGGTTCCACCAGCTCGCTGTCGAACTCACCGAACTCGGCCGAGCTCAGGGCGGTCGTCACGTGGGCTTCATAGAGGAGCCCGACCAAAAACCCGACAATGCTCATGTCGATCCCAAAGAGGCCAAAGAACCAGGAGATGAACTGATCGATCAAGGACAGGATGTTGGAGATGAGCGTTCCGAGGCCGGGAACGACAAAGTTGAGCAGGTTGAGGAGCAGGAGGGCCACGAGCCAGATCGTAGTGACAAGGGCCTCGGCGATGAGCATGCGCAACGCTGCGGGGTCGGGGTTGCCCAACCCCACGTTCAAGCCGAACATGATCCAGACCACGGCCACGGAGATGATCGTGCCGGCGATGATCACCCCCTTGCTGATGCCGTTGAGGAGGTCGGGGCCCTTGAGCTTGTTGATGATCTGCAGGATCCACAGAAACTGGGCCACCATGGACAGGACATCAACGGCGACCTGGGCGATCTTGAAGGCCTCCGGGTTGGCGCAACCGGCCTGCTCGGGAGCCGCCTCGCAGACGGCGCCCCATATGGCCATGATACCAGTCGCGATGATCGAGGCCCCGAAGAAGACGACCGCCACAGAGTCCAAGCCCTTCGTATAAAGCTTTTCCGTGGCGCTCTTCAACGTAGCGGGGAGGTCCGTCCAGTCCGATATATCCCAGAAGATGTAGGCCACGCCTCCCAGCGCATCGGCGATTTCGAAGGTCAGCGCACACCAGGTGAGAGCGCTATTGGCTTGCTCCTCCAGATCGGGGGGCAACATCCGCGTGAGCGCCAACTGGGCCTCGTCGGGCAGCGGGGGCACCAGCAGCTCCCCATCCACCGCCACGGCGCGATAGAAGGGGGTCATGGCCCACAGGTAGGCGGTATAGGCGATGAAGCGCAGGGCTTCGACCGTCAGGTTGGGGTAGAGATCGCGCAGCGCGGTGGCATAGTCGTCGTCGTAGCGCTGCTCGACGAACTCGAGCATGTGGTCGGCCGTGGTCACCTGCCAGCCCCCCGCGCCCTGTTCGTACATGCGGAACTGGACGCCGCGGGTGTCGACCACCTGCACGTCGGCCAGGCTGATGTGCAGGTTGGACGCGTCTACGGTGACGAGGTCGGCCGCGCCGGCGGGGCGGAGGTTCGCCAGATCGTACGTGCCCATCCACTGCTCGTAGGCCAGCACGAGGGCGGCGCAGTCGACCGCATGGCCCTCGGCATCCTGGCAGCGCCCCGTGCCATAATACTGGTCGTAGGTCTCCAAGTAGGCCGGCACCACCTCGGCCCCGAGGGCGGCCAGGCCCTCATCCTGGCAGGCATAGCGGGAGGGGCCGACCAGGGCCACCGAGGAGGGCGCCACGCCAAACGTCTGATAGCTAGGCTCGTTCGAGCCGCTAGCAAAGCGCTGAGCGATCTCTTCCAGCGCCGTCTCGTCTTCTGCTTGCCCTTCCACCGCGAAATAGCCGGTGTAAACCTGGCCCAGGCCAAGGAGCAGCCGGAAGAGGTCGATGTCATCGACCCTGCCCGGTGTGCCGAACACGGCTGCCTCATAGCCCTGGTCCTTGCCGATCTTTAACCCGGTGAGGCGGAACTCGTCCTTGTACTGGTGCAGCCAGCTCGAGACGGTCTCCACCGTGGCGTTCTCGCCGTTCAGGGTATCCTGCTGCATCACGGCCGCCCAGATCATCTCGCCTTGCCACTGGATATCGCCCGTCTGCTCGGGGGCGTAGACCACCTTGCCGTAGAGCGCATCGATGGCGCCGCCGTTCTCGACGGGCACGAGCGGCACGAGCAGGCTATAGGTCCCGTCCTCTCCTCCCCAGGCCGCCACCCCATACTTGTCGCGGAGCACCTGGGTGGGAGTAACGTTGGTGGTCACTAGGAGGAAGGGCATGAGGCGCAGGTCCGCGGTGGAGGCATCCAGGTCACGGACGTTGCCCTGGGAATCGTCCGGCCAGTCGAGGGTTGTGGTCGAGTAGCGCAGGTGCGCCGGATTCACGGGCCGCACCTGGATCTCGACGGTCTCATAGGCGGGCGCCGCGCCAGGGCTCTGCGCGGTGCTGAGGCTCAGCTCGTCCAGCGCGCCGCTAACCGCAAACGGCGAGAGGTCCCCGCCATCGGGCACGCCGTCGCCGTCGTCGTCGTCATCCCAGAGGTTGGGGATGCCGTCACTATCCAGATCCATGCTGGCGGCCTGGCCCTGTGGCGCCAGGTCGGCGGACCACTCTAGCGTATCGGGGATGCGGTCCCCGTTCGAATCGGGCTGGAGGGGGTCCGAGGTCCAGTGCTTGCCCCCCAGGTCAAACCCCGTGGCCTCGATCCCGTCCGGGATGCGATCCTGGTCGCTATCGGGCTCGTCCGCGCTCGTGCCCAGGCAGAGCTCGACCTGGTCAGTCAAGCCGTCGCCGTCGGTATCGACGCCCGGCTGGCCGCACCCGCAGCGCGTGCAATCGGGCTGCTCCTCGCCGCCCTGCAGGGCGGCGGGGGGCGACGACACGCGAGCCGGGATGGTGGACGCCACGGCGCGGCGCGGCGCGGCAGCGGGGGCGGCGTCGGCTTGCACCTCAGGAGCTTCCGCCTCCGTCGCCAGCCCGAGCGCTTGCAGCAACTGGGGCGCCGCCGTGGCGCGCTCGGCCGCGGCCTGCACCTGGCGTTCCTGGAAGCGCACCAGCTGCCCCACCTGCAAGAGCGAGGAGAAAACCATCAGGGGCAACAGAAAGCAGATGATGAGCGCATAGCAGCGCCGCGGGTTGCGGCGGTAATACGTCACGAGGAGGATGGCCAGGACGAGCATCACAAAGAGGGCCATCGTGGTGGGAGGGATACGCAGCGGCAGGGCAGAGGCGAAGAGCGCTCGCCAGCCATCGAGGACGGTGGGGGGCAACGTCACGGCGCTCGCCCGCGCCTGGAACCCGCCAAAGGGGTCCAGGCTCGTGGTCGATCCCGCGTCCAGCGTCCCTTCCATCTGCCAGGAGCCGTCCGCGCCCTGCACGGCGTGGGGCAGCGCGCTCACCTGGCCATAGCCCGAGAGGTCCACGACCATGCGCACGCGCGCGCTGTAGGCCTCGTTGACCTCAGGCATGGTGAGCTCCACCACCTGGCGCACCGGAAGCCCGGCGCGGTTGACCCACAGCTCCCCCTGGCCGCTGATCGCCTGCAGCGCCGGGAGGGTCTGTAGCTTGATCTCGCCGGGGGCGCCCGGCTCAGCCGCCAGGCTGCGCTCGGCCTGCTCCCGCACATAGGCCTCGAATTTTTCTCCGCTCACCTGAAAGCCGTAGCGGGTCAGCTCGGCGTGGCCCTCCGGCGGGTCGAGGAGCGTGACCCCCTCCGCCGCGGAGAGATAGCCCAAGACGTCCGTGGTGGGGCTCGCCAGGTCCAGCGCGTTATCCACCGCCGAAAGCGCGCCGTCCTGCAGCAAGTACGCCTTGCCGCCATCGTACAGCAGCGTCGCCGACCGGCTGCGGCCCATGCTCGCGATGCGCATCGCGACATAGGACTGGTCGGGGAGCACCACGGCGCCGTCGTTCTCCAGAGTCAGTTGGATATCCCTTTCCCCGATCATTTGCGGGATGGGCCGCGGGATCAGCATCTGGTCCGCGGTGGAGAGGAAACGATAGGAGCCCGCCTCGCGGGCGCGAGACCAGGCGGCCGCCAGGGCGTCTTGCGGCTTCTCGGCCCACACCCGCGTGGACGTGGGCGAGATAGCCATCCCTGCTCCGGTGAGCAGTAGGGCGAAAAGCACCGAGACGAGCAGCGTGTACGTTCGCTTGTGCATGGCACACCTCTCCTTGAGCCTGTGAAACCCCGGCAAACGCCTCCGTGAAAACCGGCCGCTACCCTTTCCCGTGACCCAGATCCTGATCGGGCGGCCTTGGGCCATCGCTCGCGCGGGGCGGCGCACCCACGCCGCCGGCCGCCGTCTCCGAGCCCGATTCCTCGCGGATCTGAGCGCGCAGGTACGCCAGAAGCGGTTCCAGGCCGGCGAACACCCTGACCTCCGTGTTGTAGGCGCCCTCCAGCGAGGCGCGCCACACCGCATCCTGGCCCTGCCCCACGCGCCACAGTCGTAGCAGGTAGGCAAAATACGAGTCGCTCATGCTTACACTATAGCAGGCTCGCGTGAATCCAGGCGATATTTATCGTCAAGAAATCGTCAAAAAACGCAGCATCTTTGCCTGGGCGCACCCCTCGCCAGCCAAGCTCAAATAGTCGCCAGCCATGGCGCCTTGATGCCTCTCTCGGCTGATGCGAGCAGTTGTCCACAATTGAGGAAGGCGCGGTAGCGCCCGTGGGCGCCGCCCTCGTTGTGGGTTTGCGAGAGGTCTACAAAGTAGCGCCGCAGGAGCTCG
>CAYQDH010000344.1:5923-6223 GCA_964416075.1 uncultured Anaerolineales bacterium
TAGCCTCGACGTTGGCCAATCCTTGCGAGGCCAGATGCTGAGCAAAGGGGTAGAGTTGCTCGCCATACCAGGCCACGGTGCGCTTGCTGAGGCCCCGAGCCTGTCGATCTATGAGGAATGCGTCGATCTCTTGTTGAATCGCCGATTTCGGAACTAGCCGAATCGTGTGGACTCTGGCAGACAAAAAACCAGCCATGAAAAGCACCTCATTCCTGTGTGCTTCCCATGGCTGGTCTGCGGAATACTATGGCGGAGAGGGCGGGATTTGAACCCGCGAGGCTCATCGCCTACACGATTTCC
>CAYQDH010000345.1:0-1536 GCA_964416075.1 uncultured Anaerolineales bacterium
CCGGCGGACCTGGTCGGATACGCCGCTATGGTCTTTTGTTAGGGTGTTCCATGTGTTGCTACCATGTTGTCCGATAACGATGTCGCCGGCTTGTCTATCGACCAGCCTCTTTATGCTGTGGTTGTGGTGCAGACCACGCTCGAGCGCCGAGTCACTACGGCCGTTGACGACGAAGATGAGCAAGTCGAAGAGGATTACCTGACCCGCTCCTTCCATTACCTGGTACCTCCTCCGCTGCGCGAGAAGGCTAGGGTGGGCCAACTGGTATGGGTCCCGTTTGGCCGCCGCTATTTGCAGGGCTTGATCATCGGCTTTGACGAGCAGTCACCCGTGGAGCAGACCCGCGAGCTGGACCAGATCGTCGACGAGCAGCCCGTGCTCTCCCCTCTGCTGATCGACCTGGCCCACTGGATGAGCAATTACTATCTGGCGCCCATCCAGCGCGTGGTGCACACCATGTTGCCCCCCGGCGTTCTCTCCAGCGTCGATGTGATCGTGCGCGCGGAGACGAGGCAGGCTGAGGGCGCCACACCAAGCCAGGCACAGCTCTTGGCCATTCTATGGAAAAATGGGCCCCTCACATTGCGCCAGGTGGCCTCGCTCAGCCGCCAACGCCAATGGCGCGCCTGCGTAGATCAATTGGTGCAGCATGGTTGGGCCAGCAAACGCGCCGAGATTCGTCCCCCCACCGTCAGGCCACAATATGTACGCCTGGTCAGGGCCCGTGCTGGCGCGACCGTAGAAGCGATCCCCGCTAAGGCGCCCAGGCAGCGACAGGCGCTGACCCTGCTGTTGGAACGCCTGGCTACAGGCGATCCCTGGCTACCCCTGAGCGCCGCTGCCGCCGAGGCCGGCGTCTCCCCCACGGTGCTACACTCGCTGGCGAACAAGGGCCTCTTGGAGATGTCGCAGCAGCCGGTATGGCGCGATCCGCTGGAAGGTCAGTCCTTTGTGCCCATCTTGCCTCCGCGACTTTCTTCCGATCAGGAACCGGTCTGGCAAGCCATTCTGGCAGATCTTGATCAACCTGTAGGCAAGCCATTTCTACTGCGCGGCGTCACCGGCAGCGGTAAGACAGAGATCTATCTACGAGCCGTGCAAGAAGTGTTAACCCAGGGGCGCAGCGCCATGGTCCTGGTGCCCGAGATTGCGCTTACCCCTCAGACTATCCGTCGTTTTGGGGCACGCTTTCCTACGACGTTAGCCGTGGTCCATAGCCGCCTCTCCGCAGGAGAGCGCTACGACCAGTGGCGGCGCATGCGCGCCGGCGAGCTCAGGCTGGTCGTCGGCTCGCGCTCGGCGCTCTTTGCCCCTTTGGGCAACCTGGGCCTGGTGGTGGTGGATGAGGAACACGAGTGGTCCTACAAGCAGATGCAGACACCCCGTTACCACGCGCGCGACGTGGCCATCCAGTTGGCCCGTCGCGCTGGAGCGACATGCATCCTCGGCACGGCTACGCCCGACTTGGAGACGGCCTATCGAGCGGAGCGAGGCGAATATGCTCTATTGGCCATGCCCCAACGCATCATGGGACAT
>CAYQDH010000345.1:1546-4948 GCA_964416075.1 uncultured Anaerolineales bacterium
CTATACCGAGTTGCCGCCTATCGAGGTGGTGGATATGCGCGCCGAGCTCAAAGCGGGCAACAAGAGCGTCTTCAGTCGTTCGCTGGACAAAGCCATCCAGGTGGCGCTGGCCGCCCATGAGCAGGTCATCCTCTTTCTGAACCGTCGCGGCAGCTCTACCTTTGTCCTCTGTCGTGATTGCGGCCATGTGCTCAAGTGCGAGCGGTGCGATCTGCCCTTTACCTACCACTCGGCCGAGGATGACCTGGTCTGCCATCACTGCAACCAGCGCACGTTCCTGCCGCCGCAATGCCCCTCCTGCTGGAGCGGTCGTATCAAGTTTTTTGGCCTGGGCACGCAGCGCCTGGAGGAACTGGTGCAGCAGACCTATCCCCAGGCCCGCGTGCTGCGTTGGGACCTGGATACGACCCGGGGAAGCAAAACGGCGCACGAACGGATCCTGGATCGCTTTGTGGCCGGCGAGGCGGATATCATGATCGGCACGCAGATGATCGCCAAAGGCTTGGACCTGCCCAAGGTGACCCTGGTAGGGGTGATCAGTGCGGATACCATCATCCATCTACCCGATTTCCAGGCCGCAGAACGGACCTTTTCATTGCTGACCCAGGTAGCGGGACGCGCCGGACGCAGCATCCTGGGGGGCAAGGTGGTTGTGCAGACCTACTCGCCCGACCATCCCGCGATCCAGGCAGCGAGCCGTCACGATTACACCGACTTTTACCGGCGCGAGATGGCCTTCCGTCGCGAGCATTGGTATCCGCCCCTCAGCAAGCTTGTGCTGCTGCGCTACATCAATGCCGATTCCCAGCGGGCCGAACTGGAAGCAAACCGCCTCTATCGCCAGCTCACGCTCAAGATCGCTCGCCTGGGCCTGCCCGATACGAACCTCATCGGCCCCGCGCCATCCTATTTCCCCCGCGAGCGCGGCAAGTGGCGCTGGCAGATCATCGTGCGAGGCTCGGATCCGTGCGTTTTGCTGCGCGATATGCGCCTGCCCCTGGGTTGGCGTATCGACGTGGACCCGGTGTCCCTGCTTTGACCTGGTAGGCGGGTTATCTCGGTCGCAGACGCCGTATTGTGGTATCACATTCTAGGGGGCAGTGTGTGCCGGCTAATTCGCCCACCGGTGGGTGATTATCCTGGTAAATGACAAGCAGTAAGGGGTGCCATGCGATACACATTGCGCCTATATCGGCTTCTCATCGCCGGAGTTCTGGCGGTATTCACATGCATTCTGTCTGGCTGCGATACGGGTAGTGATATTATGATCGAGAATCACTCGGACGAGCCCATCGTGGTCGAGTTCTTTCTCAGCCGGCAAGAGGTTGATCCCTGTACCGCCTACTTTGTAGGATACGTGGTGATCCCTGGACCCGCTCAGATGGCACAAATTGACTACAAGGTTACGAATACCCAAGGAACGCTCCTTGCGGAAGACGGTATTCCCCTCCTAAGAGGGAAAAAGCGAAAGGACATATTGTGGAACGTAATAAGATATCCGGCAAAGGGATCTCTAGGTTGTTCTGATCCGGTCGATAATCAATTCAAAGTTAAGGTAATGAATGGGACGAACGAGAAAATCTCAGTATATCTCGGTGATATATCCCTGGGAGAAATGAAGCCAAGAGAGGAAGTCGTTATTGGACCACTAGAAGGTTCTTTGTGGAATCTACCCGAGATCACGGTCACCGATGATCAGGGAAAAGAGCGTATCTTTTCTTGGACAGATCTACGTCTGCAAAAGTCGATACCGCCCTACTCGATTGGCGACATCCCGATCGTCTATCTTACTATTCGCTATTGAAAGAGCCTAGATTCGCAGTGGGTAAGAGCAGCGGCCAGCGAGTAGCGCAACGTGCGGATGGCCAGACGACGTACATTCAGGGCGACCACCTGACCTCGGCCACGAACACCACGGGGAGCCAGGCGCCACGAGGGCCGAGCTATGGGCCGCTCTTATCCCCTCATGTGTGGGAGTCGCTGGTGGTATCATTGCCGCTGGCCGAGATACGCAGGAGATAATCCAATGCCTCCATGTCGCTTGTTTATGTCTCAGCGCGGTCTGCACATAGTCTTGGCGCGCCACTGTCTTCTATGTGGCCTCATTATCTGCATACTCTCGAGTTGCACGCCGAAAATGGATGTCGACCAGTCGACCCCAGAGGCTGTGGTAGAAAGCTTTATCAC
Source organism: uncultured Anaerolineales bacterium (assembly GCA_964416075.1). Lineage (GTDB taxonomy): Bacteria > Chloroflexota > Anaerolineae > UBA1429 > UBA1429 > CAYQDH01. Next base: position 3,734 of record CAYQDH010000345.1, read on the forward strand.
AGCAGGCAATGAGAACAATATCGATCTTCTGTGGGCGATTATGGACCACGAGGATCCCTCCAATAGGCAGGCACTGGAGGGCGCCAGAAAGATCAAGGCGTCGGGCCTAGTGTTCCTCGCCACGAACGTGAAAGTCACGATCGTCGAGAACGATGGGCAGACAGCCAGAGTGCGTGCGGTCTTTGACCAAACCATCAAACTACATGACGAGGTTTTGGGGAGTGGAGAGACAGGCGGCGAGTTCACTTGTGTGAAACGGGATGAGAAATGGTACCTGGTGGGCGTGGGACAATCGCCCCCACCAGGGTGGGTCATAGATAAATAGCTTGAGCCAGCCCCGGCAGTTGTCGTATACGGGATCGGGAGAGATCACCAACCGCTCGTGCTCACCATTCATGTGATCGGGCAGGTAAGGCCCGATGGCGAGAGCCTGCCTGCCCGTCAGGAGCACCGCATCCAACCGGCCCACGTCGCGCCATATCGAGTTAGCCTGCCGCCAGATCAGCCCTGTATCCTATCCAGGTCCTCGATAAAGTTGGCCAGGGCCTGCATCATGGATATCACCCGACCGTGGTGGGGCCTCCAATGGCCCTCCCTGGCATAGGCAGAGCTGTCGATGCGCCGCCAGGGTACCCGCACCGAAGGCGCCATCTCATGCACCCGCGCGAGTTTGCGGGCAGAGCGTCTCATCATGCGGCTTGCCTTCCCCCAGCACCTGATGCACATAGGGCATCCACTGACTGATCTCGATCTCTTGCGGACACTTGTCCTCGCACTCGCGGCACTGGATGCAGGCGCTGGCCCGCTCCGGCTCGGGAAACCGGCCCGTATATCCTTTGCGCGCATCCTCCCACTTGTTATACATCGCGCCGCCGTTGAACATGCTAAAGTTGTGCGGGATGTTCACTCCGTTGGGGCAAGGCATACAATACTTGCAGTCGGTGCAGGGAATGGGGCAGAGTTGCAGGTACTGGTCACGCACGCGCGCCACCAGCGCCAGGTCTGCCTCGCTCAAGATGTTAGTGCCCGAGCGGTCGGCGCTGGCGATGTTCTCCTGTACCTGCTGCATGGTGCTCATCCCACTGAGGGCCACCGTCACCTGTGGCTTGTTCCACAGCCAATCGAACCCCCACTCTGCCGGGCTGCGCCCGCTCCCGTCGCTTTGCCAGATCGCCTCAACCTCGGCAGGCGGATTCACCAACCGGCCACCCAACA
>CAYQDH010000345.1:5048-6188 GCA_964416075.1 uncultured Anaerolineales bacterium
AGGTTGTAGACGGCATCCCAGCGCTCCTTACGCAGACCGTGCAAGAGATAGAAATCGATATACGGCAGGTCGAGCTTGCTCAGCTGCTCGTTTAGCAGGCGATCGAAATCCGCGTACTCTTTGACCTCGCCGGTGGGCATCTTGGTGGCCACGCGCACCTTTTCTCGATACCCGCCCTTGAGCGCGCGCCCCAAAAAGCGCTCGCTGTTGCCGCTGTGGTAACCATATGCCGAATCGAAATAGTTCACGCCATGGTCTATGGCGTAATGGACCATTCGCGTGGCCTCGGCCTCATCGATTTGGGCATGGTCGCCGCCCAGGGTGGGCAGCCTCATGCATCCAAAACCCAGGGCGGAGGCCTCCCAGTCCAACTTGCCGAAACGACGATACTTCATGCTTTTGTCTCCCTCTCAGATCCAATGAACCAACTGCACGAAACCAGGTATTTAGACCCCGCAGCACATAGGCCAGCAGGAAATAAACCAATGACTATCAGGAGATCGCCAGTTGAGCCCGTCTCGCCAACAAGCAGTAATCGATCCCGCCTGGCCTGTACTGCCCCGAGAAGGCCAGCCACATGACGGTTCCATCCTCGCTCATCCAAGGCGTGGGGAACTTGTGGTGGATCATCCAGCCATCAGCCCACCGGTCGCTATCATAAACCGTCGTCCAGGGGCCCCATGGCTCGGGAGCATCGAACACCCCCAACGCCGGGGTATGTGTGGCTCCCGTGCCGTCGGCGTGCGCCGTGGTCAGGAAATAGCGCTTTAAGGCCTGGTTGTAGGTGAGGCCGATGCGCTGGGTGCCGCGCGGATCGGAAAACACGGCACGGCGCTCCCCCAGGTCAGCGCTCCACAGGGGTTGCCCCCGGCCATCCAACCCGGCAAAAAAGGTGTACGCCTCACGATGGGCCACCTGCTTCGCCGGTGCCCGAGCCATCACGATCTCAGGGTCAAAACGGTAGGCATCATCCCCGGCCTGGGAGACCACGTAGACGTATCCATCGCGCGCACCCGCATAGTTTGGGCCGTACTGCACGAATTCGGGGCAGCCGAACGTCCCGGACAAGTGCCAGTCCGCCCAGGTCCAGGTGCGGCCGTGGTCGGATGACCATGCCATGCGCGCATGGCGATAGTCGCC
>CAYQDH010000346.1:0-6136 GCA_964416075.1 uncultured Anaerolineales bacterium
GACAGTCCTGTAGCGCAAGTTTTTCCTAACTTGCGGCCCATGTCATGAGTAGTAGGCCATGGATATGTCTTGACCGGCCGGCCTCGCGACAGGCCTTGGTCATTGCCCTAGTTATGTCATCCTGAGCGAAGCGAAGGATCTCCGCTCACGACAGCAGAGGCCGCTTTGACCAAGCCCTGCCCCGCGATTCACAATATTTTAACGTATGCGCATCCACATAGCAAGCGGACCGTGATGCATCGATCATCACGCCTTGTGTTGCCGGCGGTCAACTAGGAGCGTGCTCGGACCGCGGGGCTCCAGGCCCGCTCTTTACCATGCCCGACTCGCCCAATTCTCCTGTTTTCAGCTCTGGCTCATTCCACAATCCGCTTGCGCTATGTGTATGTTACAATAGGGATAGGACTCGTGCTTTCTCTCAACCTTGTTAACCTGCAGGCTTGCTCGTTTCCCTGGCCGGACAAGAGATGGCCTCCACCAACCATGAAAATTACCAAACGAACCCATTTCGTCACCTTTCGTCATCCGGCGCTGTGACGTGGGCCATGCGGGCTTGTCGGGTTGCCTGGCCGGAGTTATCCAGCCGGAGTTGTCCGGCGTTGTTTGGTAGCACGGCGAATCGTCGCCATGCGGACTGTGAATCAAGTCAACAGCATCATACAATGGGGCCCGGCATAGAGACGCGGACATGGTGACATGGGGAGGCAGGGAACTATGGAGATGGATGCGGCGGCAGCTCGTCAGTGCAGGATATGGCGCAACATCAAGGTGGCCATGCGCGATGGGGTGAGGCTGTCCACCACGGTGTACCTGCCCCTGGGCGAGGGGCCCTTCCCGGCCGTGCTGGTGCGCACGGCCTACAACCGGGTGGCGGTGTGGTCGCCCTTTTTCACCGAGCACGGCATGGCGTTGGTGGTGCAGGATTGCCGGGGGCGCTATGACTCGGAGGGGGAGTATTATCCCTTTACACACGAGGGGGAGGATGGCTACGACACCCTGGAGTGGATCGGCCAGCAAACGTGGTGCAACGGCAAGGTGGGGATGTTCGGCGACTCGTACCTGGCGGCCACGCAGTTCTACGCCGCGCCCCTGGGCAGCCAGTACCTGCGCGCCCTGAACCCCCGCTTTATGGCCGGCGACCCCTGGAAGCGCGCCTACTATATCGATGGCGCGTTCAGCCTGGCGCTGACATGGAGCTGGCTGTGCTTCGAGTGCTCCGCGCGCACCTCGGAGGCGGCGATGATGCCCCTCCTCGACGTGCGAGAGCTGCTGCAGCGCCTGCCCATCGTGCGGCTGGATGAGCTCAGCGGCGCGGGCCCCATCTCCTACTACCGCGACTATGTGCAGCACAACACCTACGACGAGCATTGGAAAGCGCTGAGCATCCGCGACAAGCATGGCCTGTTCGGCATGCCCGTGTTCCTGATCGGCGGGTGGTATGATAATTACGCCGCCGAGGCGCTAACCACCTTCTTGGGGCTGCGCGACCGCGCGCCCACGGCGGCCCTGCGCGACAGCCACCGCCTGCTCATCGGCCCCTGGACGCACGGCATCAACCCCACCACCGTCCTGGGCGAGATCGACTATGGCCCACAGGCCCTGGCCGAGAACGACGCCACCTTCCGCTGGCTGGATTGCCTCCTGCACGACCGCGACGCGGCGGCCTTTCAGCGCGCCCCCATCCGCCTCTTTGTGCTGGGGGCCAACGAATGGCGGGACGAAACCGAGTGGCCCCTGGCGCGCACGCGCTGGACGCGCTACTACCTGCGGGGCGGCGGCGGGCTGAGCGTCGACGCGCCGGGCGAGGAATCGCCGGACCACTATACCTATGATCCGGCGGACCCCGCGCCCACGGTGGGGGGCAATCATTCTATCGGTCCCTACAACCCGGGGCTCTACGAGTGGGTCAAGCCGGGACCCTACGACCAGCGGGCGGTGGAGGCGCGGGGTGATGTGCTGGCCTACACCTCGGACGTCCTGGCGCACGATACCGAGGTCACCGGCCCGGTGGAGGTGGTGCTCTATGCAGCCTCCTCGGCCCCGGACACCGATTTCGCGGCCCGCCTGACGGATGTGTACCCCGATGGGCGGTCGATGAACATCACCGAAGGTGTGATCCGGGCGCGCTACCGCGGGGATGTGTGGGGCCAACCCCGGCTGCTGGAGCCGCATCAGGTCTACCAGTACACCATCGACCTGCAGGTGACCAGCGCCCTCTTTATGGCGGGGCACCGCCTCAGGGTCGACATCACCAGCAGCAGCTTTCCCCTGTGGGACCGCAACCTGAACACCGGCCACGACCCCGCTACCGATACGACCATGGCCGTGGCCGAGCAGTCCATCCATCACAGCCTAGCCCACCCCTCCCACATCCTGCTGCCGCTGGTCAACTAGGTTCCTCCTCGGCCCACGGGGCTCCATACCCGCCCCCCTGTAGCGCGGGCATCTTGCCCGCGTCTTCCCCTGTACTACGGGGCTCCATACCCGCCCCCCTGTACCGCGGGCATCTTGCCCGCGTCTTCCCCTGGGCCACCGGACCCCAGGCCCGCTCTTTTCCCTCGCGCCTGCGGCCCCGGACTTTTGGGGTGAGGGGTCTCCCTTTTCCGCAAGCGACGGCACACAGATGTGCCCAAGCACGCCGTGCTCCACCCATGGGGTTCTACCAGTGGCTCGGGTTGTCCAGCCGGAGTTGTCCGGCGTTGTTTGGTAGCACGGCGAATTATCGCCGTGCGGGCTATCATGCGCAGGGGTTCACATCGCGCCTACGACACATCGACCAACGGCGCGATCTGCGCGATGACCTTTTCGATGGTGTGGTCGTACTCGATGGCCAGCTCGATGGCCCCTTGGGGGCAGGCCTGCACGCAGCGCCCACAGCCGCGGCACAGGTCGTCGTCGATGGTCGCTCGCCCATCGACCAGGCGGATGGCCCCTATCCAGCAAGCGCCCTGCGTGCAGCGGCCGCAGCCCACGCAGCGGTCGTTGACGGTCACCTGGACCCCCTCCATGCGCCTGACCTTGTCGCTGATAAAGGGGACCATATGGGGCAGGGTGCCCCATATGCAGCAACAGGGGCAGCAATTGCAGATCGTGAGCAGCTTCTCCCCCGGGCCGACCCCCAACCAGATGGTGTCCATCTTGTTGCGACCGATGAGGTGCACCAGCCCGGCCTGCTCGCAGCGGTGTATATGGGCCAGGGCTTCCTGCTTGGTTACCAGGCGGCCCAGGCGGGGATCGATCCCCAACACCGGCTCACCCAAGAAGAGGCACCCCAGGTCGATGGGGTAATCCTGGCAATGGCCAGTTTGGCGACAGATACAGTTGTTCATGATCCACAGATGGGAGGCCTGCTCGATGAAATGCTCCACCACACGCGATGGGAGCACGACCCCTTCGGGGGGGGCCACCGCTTCTTGCACCTCGATGCGGCGTCCGCCGCTGCGTTGCTCCGAGGCGCGCTGCACCAGGGGATCGCTCGGCAGCATAAAGAGACGGTCGCCGTGGAACAGCACGCGATCGGCCAGGGCGCCCCAGGGGGGCAACCGCGAGAGGCGGGCGAAGAAGAAACGTGCGGAATAGGCTTTCTGACACAGTTTAACAAACCACAATGGGCGACTCATAGCAGGTACAAGATCTCCGTGACAGGCGTGGCAGGCTTCATGGGATGTGCGAGTAGGATGGCCCAACGGGCGCTGCTGGATAGTATAGGAAGGGTGGGTGCCAGGTCAAGCCCGCGGTGCCAAGAATCGGTACTGGCATCATTCCTGTCGGGAAACTGCTGATTTGGCAATAGGCGCGGCAAGCTGTACCATATATCTGTACATGTAGGAGGTGTTAATGACCATTCAGACCACGTACAGCCAAGCCCGTGCTAACCTGGCCAAGCTCCTGGACCAGGTCACACAGGATCGGGAGATCGTGATCATCGAGAGGAGGGGCTCGGAAGACGCGGCCCTTATATCCGCTTCCGAGCTTTCCAGCTTGTTGGAAACCGCCTACCTGCTGCGCTCCCCCGCGAATGCTGAGCGCCTGCTGAGCGCCCTGGGCCGCGCACTGAAGAACGGGGGCCAGCCCATGACCGGTGAAGAACTGGAACGCGAGGTCGGCCTTGAACCCAGCCAAACGTGAAACGGTCTTCCAACCCGAGTTCCCGGAGGATCTGCGTTACTGGGTAGAGACCGATCGTCGAATGGCGTTGCGAGTCCTGGATCTGGTGCAGGCTATCGTGCGGGACCCATTCACCGGCATCGGGAAACCGGAGCCGCTCAGATACCTCGCTCCCGGGACATGGTCTCGGCGGCTGAGCCAGGAGCACAGGATCGTATACCTCGTGCGAGACGAGCGGATCGACTTTTTACAGGCGCGGTATCATTACGGCTAAAGGTACCGGTCTAGAAACGCCAGCACCCGATCGAAGGCCCCCTCGACCAACGGATCGGCCGCCCCCTCGCCCTGATGGTCGAACCCATGTCCCCGCCCCGCCATGGTCAGCAGCTCGTGCGCCACTCCTTGCTTTCGCAACGCCCCGGCCATGAGCACCGATTGCTCGTAGGGCACATCGGTATCCTGGTCGCCGTGCAATAGCAGTGTGGGCGGATAATCGGGCGTCACCTGGCGCAGGGGGCAATAGGGGGTGAACCAATCCGGCTCTGCAACAGGATCGTGCCCGCTCACCTCTTGCGGCCAGATGCCCCGCTGGCGGCAGTAGAGGTAGTAGCGAAAGCGCTCGCCAAAGGGACTGCTCGCCAGGGGCGTCCCGCCCACCACGCCGTAGGCCTCCTCGCGCGACACGGTGGGCTCCTGGCTATAGTGCGTGCTGGGCCGGGTGTACCAATCCCCCACGATATCCCCATACCCGTATAAGGCCGCAAGCGCCCTGGGGCGGGGGGCCAGACAGGCGCCGCTCAGCAGGGTCAGGTAACCGCCGGCGGAGTGGCCGATCACGGCGATGCGCTCGGGGTGCGCATGGAACAGCGCAGGCCCCCTCTCGCGAATCCAGCGATAGGCGTCCCGCAGGTCCTCGATGATGGCGGGCAACTTGGTCTCCGGCGCCAGGCGATAGTCGGCGGAGACGACCACATAGCCCGCGCGCACATAGCGCTCCATCTGTTCCGCGGGCAAGGCGCCGCGCGAGCCAAAGATGAGCGCCCCGCCGTGCAGCCAGAGGATGGCCGGGCGCAGCAGTTCATCGGCTGGGCGGTAGACATCGGCCGCGATTTGGCAGCCGCCGGCCACTTTGAAGACGTGGGTGCGGTGGGTGAACATGGCTACCTCAGATCCAGGTACACGGCACCTGGCAATCCTTATCCGCATCGCTGCCATGGGTGCCCAAGTGGCCATTGGCCGTGGGCGTGGCCAGGTCGTGCTGGCCGTGGTCGGCGAGCTGGATCACGCCATAGCCCAACGGCTTGAGCGCATCGATCAGCCTTTTCAGCCGGGCATCGGTCCCGCGCAACATGGGCACGACGGAGGGCGAGGAGGGACCGTACAGGTGAAAGACGTCGTCCACGCGGCCCAGCTGGGCGATGAGGAACTGGGGGGCCTCGGTGCGGGCGATGCGCAGGATGGCGTCGGCGATGTCGTCATCGCTCCCGCTATCGTCGACGCACCCCGCGATGTCGGCATGCCGAGCGAGCAGGCGGCAGCCGGTATAATCGTTCAGACCGATGCCCGCGCTCCGCCCCCCGCTGCGGCGCAGCACCTCAAAGAGGGTCTCGCAGGCAAAGGGGTCCTCGCGCGTATGCACCCCGTGGCCCGCCTGGTCGGTGCCCGTCACCATGCAAGCGAAATTGACCGGCGTAATGGAGGGCATCACCGAGCGCAGGACGATGCTGCGCTGGGCATGGAGCGAGACGAGATAGGGCATCTCGGCGCGCCACAGGTTAAAGGCATAGAGCCCAAAGGCATCGGGGGCCAGCAGCGCGACCTTGGGCGAACCCGCCAGGTCGGCCACGATCTGGGGAATCGGTTTGCCTTTCGCCTGCGCCGGGGCAGGGATCCCCAGGATGGCACTGACGGTAGGGGCGATGTCGGTCATCGAATACTCGATCATAGGATACTCCTCGTATGATATGTGGTGACGAACTTGACCATTAACCGTGCGTTGGGCGGCTCCTATGAGCGCACCTTGGTCAAG
>CAYQDH010000347.1:0-6116 GCA_964416075.1 uncultured Anaerolineales bacterium
TGCGGTCGACTGTCATGAGCGTGGCTCCCATGCTGGGCGTTCCGTTCTTTCCCTCCGAGCTCGCCAAGGTTCATTTCGAGCTCAGCCTGCAACAGCGGGATAGCTGCGCCATCGTGCAGATGGTGGGCCAGTCCAAGATGCGCCGTGGGCTGATCCTGCACCAGACCCTCTCTTTCTCGGCAGGGGGACTCCTAACGCTGAGCCAGGCGCTCGAGAATCGCTCCTTGCAGGAGCATGTCCTACGCTTCCGGCTCTCCTTTCGCGGCAGTGGCCGGGACCGCGAGCGCGTCACCGTGCCGCTCGAGATGGGTGCGATGCAGGCTCCCGGGTCCACCTATCCCATGCCCTGGAACGATGCGCCTCGCCAAGCGGAGGCCTATGCGGAGCCCTGGATGGCCTGGGATCGCGATGGCACAGCCACCGCGGTGGCCTGGAATGGCGTGGAACGTGTGACGGGCCATTCCTACGCTATCGGGCTCGATGGCCCCCAGGTTACCCTAGCGCCGGGCGAGCGTTCGCCTGCGCCCAGTTATGCTTTTTACGCGGGGGATGGGGATTGGCGGCAGGCTCGCCGCGCCCTGGCGTATTGGGCCGGCCTTACGGCCGAGTTGCCCGCCACCCTCGCGCCTCGTCCTCGCGCTGATGCTCGACTGGAGCCCCGCGCCATCGTCACTACGGCGGACCAAGCCGAGGCGGTGTTGCACATCGACACGGGTTCCATCCGCCCCTCGGATGGCCGGGTGTTGCTGGAGGTCGATGGGCGCGTGGGCGTCGACCCGCAGGAGGTCACTCTTCGAGGGCTGGTGCGGGGTGATTCCCAGGCCCAGGCGGTGCGCTTTTCCCTGCCCGAGCGGCTGGTGGGGGCCTTTACGGGGCGGGCTCGTCTGCAAGCTACGCTGAACGACAGCGACGAGCCCTTTGCTATCCTGCGCCTGGGGACCGACGCTGCGGTCCACGTGTCGCCGAAAGAGATGTCCGGCCAGCAGGTGTGGGAGATCGACAACGGCCGCAGTCTCTTCCGGGTAGCGCCCGGGTTCGGTCCCAGCGTGATCGCCTGGGAGGTGGGCGGCGTGAACCAGCTCGCCAGCGCCTTCCCGGTGGCACAAGGCTTGGCCTTCAATTACCCCTGGTTCGGCGGGATCTGCCCACAGCTCTTTCCGGCGGGACTGTCTGCCTGGGCGGGCTGCGTGTATGGCGACGCCTTCACCACCGAGGAGCTGACGATCCGCGATGCGCGCAGCGTGCTCTGGCGAGGGGTGCGCCTCAGCGCGCGTCCGGCCCGTGAGGACCTCCACGATCTGCGCCTGGAGATCGACTATGCCACGGTGGGTGAGAGCAACGTGCTCAGGGTGGCCCATCGCTTGCATAATCTGCGCCATACCGAGCAGGTGGCGCAATTGACCAGCTTTGTGTCTGCCGGGTTGGGTGGCCGGCCCAACGAGATGATCCTGTGCGGCCCCGACACGGTATCCCGCCCCAATCCGGTGATGAGCTTAACCCATGGTCAACCATGGGGAGCGCTGGTGCACCCGCATTCAGGTAGGTGCTTGCTCATGGTCGGCGAGCGGGGCGGCGTCAGCCTGATCGATTGGGGCCAGGATGGCCGGTCGCTGGGCTCGGCGCACGAAGCTCGCCTGGCCGGCGATGAGGTGTGCGAACAGGTCTACTACCTGGCACTGACTGACAGCTTGGACGAAGCCAAAGGTTATACGATGCTGAACGATGGCCGTGTTTGAGCAAAGGAGGCTCGCATGAACTTGCGCATACCCGGACCGACGCCCCTGCCGCCCGACGTGCTGGCCGCCGTGGGGCAGCAGATGATCAACCACCGTGGCCCCGAGTTCGAACAGCTCTTTGGCCAGGTCAGCCAGTGGCTCAAGGTTTTCTATGAGACCGAGAGCGACGTTTATGTCCTGACGGCCTCGGGCACCGGGGGGATGGAAGCGGCCCTCGTAAATACCTTGTCCCCCGGCGACCGTGTGCTGGCGGTGACCATCGGCGCCTTTGGCGACCGCTGGGCCGAGATCGCGGAGGCCCATGGGGCGCAGGTCACCCGGCTGGCCTTCCCCCTGGGCCAGGCCGCGGACCCCGTCGTGGTGGCGAGCGCGGCGGCGGATGCCATTGCCGGCGGAATGCCCTATACGGCCATTCTGCTCACCCAGAACGAGACCTCGTCCGGCGTAACCAATGACATGGAGGCCCTCTGCGCGGCGATACGCGCCGCCGCAGACCCCGCACCGCTGATCCTGGTGGATGGCATCAGCGGGCTGGCGGCGATCCGCCTGCGCACTGATGCCTGGGGCTGCGATGTGGTGGTGGGGGGCTCGCAAAAGGCCTGGATGGCCCCTCCCGGGCTGTCCATGGTCAGCTTTGGCCCGCGGGCCTGGGAAGCCTACGAGCGCGCCAGGATGCCCCGTTACTATTTCGACCTGGGCGAGGCGCGCAAATATGCCAAGCGCAACCAGACGCCCGCCACACCCAACGTGGCCGCGCTCTATGGCCTGCACGCCAGTCTGCAAAAGATGATGGCTGAGGGGTTGGAGACCATCGTGGCGCGCCACCAGCGCATCGGCGACTACTGCCGCGCGGGGATCCTCGCGCTCGGGCTGGGCCTCTTTGCCGACCCCGCACACTATTCCAACACCGTCACCGCGGTCAGCCTACCGCCTGGAATGAGCGCCTCCAAGCTGCTGGAGCAACTGCGCACGCGATTTGGCATCATCTGCGCCTCGAGCAAGGCCCCGGGGCTGGAGGTGATCCGCATCGGGCACATGGGCTATGTGAGCGAATCCGACCTTGATGAGGTTCTGGCTGCATTGCGCGATATTCTGGCCGGCTGAGGAGGCCACTTTGACCGAGACGGGTGCCGCGCTTTTGCCCGACGTGCCCCCCGTGGGCGCGCCCCAGGCTGCCGGCGATGCCCCGCAGGGTGGGGGGATCGCGCGGGCGGCAGGTATTAGCGCGTTGGGCAACGTTTTCAGTCGCGCCCTGGGCCTGTTGCGCGAGTCGGTGGTGGCGGGCGCCTTTGGCGTCAGCGGCGCCACCAGCGCTTTCGACGCCGTCAGCGGCGTGCCCAAGATGGTGTACGAGCTCCTGGTGGGCGGGATGCTCAGCGCGGCGCTGGTCCCGGTGCTCAGCGAATACGCTGCGGACAAGCGCCAGGAGGAGCTGGAGAAGGTGCTCTCCATCCTCCTCACCCTGTCGGGGGTCGTCCTGCTGGTCGTGGTCATCCTTCTGGAGGTGGCCGCGCCCTGGATCGCCCCCATCCTTGTGGGCGGCTTTGATGCCAGGCTCCTCTCGACCGCCACGCTTTTGGTGCGCCTGATCGTGCCCTCGATCTTTATCTATGGCCTATCGGGTATGATCCAGGCCTACCACTATGCGCGCCAGCGTTTCATCTATCCCTCGATGGGCGCCCCCGCCCACAACCTGGGGGTCATCGTAGCGGTGGTCCTGCTGGCCAGCCGACTGGGGATCGCCAGCCTCAGCGTGTCCATTCTGGTGGCCGCGCTGGTACAGCTTCTGGTGCAGCTCCCTGGCCTGCGCGGCGTGCACCTGTCTCTATCCTTCGATTGGCGCCACCCCGCTGTGCGGCGCATCCTGCAGCTGTACGCGCCGGTGGTGCTCAGCATCATCATCTCCAATGTGGGGGTCATCGTCGATCGGAACCTGGCGTCGCGCACGGTGGAGGAAGCGATCACCTGGATGAGCAAGGCCACCTTCCTCATCCAGCTGCCGCTGGGGCTGGTTTCGATGGCTATCTCCCTGGCCGTGCTGCCTGCGCTCTCGCAAGTGGATGCTGCCGTCGATGCTCACCGTTTCAAGAGCATCCTCAGCCAGGGGCTGCGGCTCGTGCTGGTGCTGATCGTCCCCGCGGGCGCGGGACTGCTGGCGCTGGGGCGCCCGATCATCGAGCTGATCTTCCAGCATGGAGCGTTCACCGCTCAGGATACGCAGCAATCCCTGTGGGCGTTACTGTGCTACTTGCCCGGCCTGCCCTTTGCCGCCATCGACCTGCCCCTGATCTTTGCCTTCTACGCCCAAAAGAGCACCGTCACCCCGGTGTTGGTGGGCATCGCGGCCACTCTCATCTACCTGGCCGTGGGGCCCGCCCTGGCCTTTGTGGCCGGGTGGGGCTTCCTGGGGCTGGTCGTGGCCAACTCGGCGCAATGGATCGGCCACGCCCTGATCATGCTGGTGGTCTTTGCGCGGCGCTTTGGCGGGCTGGGTGGCTACGGCCTGGAGCGCACGGCGCTGCGGGTGGTAGCCGCCTCTGTGGTGGTCGCCGCGCTGGCCTATGGTGGTTACCTGCTCTTGGGCCGGATCCCTATCCCGGGCGGGTTTCTGGCCAGCCGCGCGCTCGTCGTGGTCCTGTGCACCATGCTGGGTGCGGTGGGTTACCTGGCGATGGGGCGCCTGCTACACATCGAAGATCTGGCGATGCTCATCAATCTGCTGCGCCGCCGGCTGTTGGCCCAGGGCGACCGTGCCCCGGGCGACCGTGCCCCGGGCTAGCGTGCCCCGGGCGACCGTGCCCCGGACAACTCTGCCTGGCGCGAGCTTGCCCAGCTAGAACCACTTCCTGGGGAGTGGCTGGTCGACATAATGCTCGATATGCTCCAGCGCCTCGTTCGGGCTCGGGCTGACATGGTAGAGCGAGCGATACTCCGGCTTGGCGAATCGCTCGCGGTACAGCCGCTCGAAATGCGCCAGCAGATCAGCGTAGAACTCGTCGCTGTTCAGGATCACCACGGGGCCACGCACATATCCGAGTTGTTTGAGCGTAAGCACCTCGGACAGTTCCTCCAGCGTGCCCAGGCCGCCCGGCAGGGCGATGAAAGCCTCGGCGTTCTGCTCCATGGCCGCCTTGCGCTCGGCCATCGATTCCGTGATGATGATCTCATCGGCCTCCCGGTAGGTGAGGCCACTCTCGTCCAGCCGGCGCGGCACGATGCCTATCACCTTGCCTCCCGCTCCCTTGACCGCGCGGGCGATGGCGCCCATCACCCCCACATCGCAGCCGCCGTAGACCAGCGTGTGCCCCCGCGAGGCCATCGATCGCCCCAGCTCCTTCGCCGCCCGGTGGTACACCTCGGCCACCGCCGAGCTGGAGGAGCAGTATACGCAGATGCGCATTTTAGGCCCACCCCCAATCCATACGGCGCGCATACTCCTCGGCGATCGGCCGCAGGCGCTGGCAAACCTGCTCGGGCTGCTCCTCCGGCTTGAGCTGCAGCCAGGGCACGACGATGACATCCGGGGCCATGGCCTCCATGATCTCGCGGTACCAAACACAGGGGTCCATCTCGCCCCCCTTGACACGATCCCAGCTCAAGTAGATGAAGGCCGTTTTCCTGAGTGAGCGCTTGAACCGAGGCAGGTCCCCATGGCTGTAGGTATCCGAGAGGTCCAGGCTGCGCGGCGACACCTCGTGGGCCACATAGGCGGCGTGGCAGGGGTTGGGGCCGCAGTTGTGCAGCCCGCCGGGACCAAACTCGCGCAGGATGCGCGCATGGTAGGGCGCGCCGAATTCGGCGTACATGGCCGGCCCATAGTTGGCGCTCAGGTCGTCGCTGACATGCCCCTTCATCCCTTCGGGGAACCACAGGTCGGGGTAGTCGACGGTGGTGATGTTCCCCTGGCCCCCCGCCGCGGCGATCCCTGCGCGGATGGTGGCGGCGTAGAGGTCCTGCACCTTGTCCAACAGGCGGTGTAGTGCCTCCGGGGCGGTGTAGAGCGCCGCCAGGGTCTCCGTGACGCCCATCAGGTCGGCAACCACGTTCAGCCCGCCCGCCGCGTCGAGGAGCGAGACCGGGATGAACCCTTCGCCCGCCTCGGTAAAGAGGCGGATGCGTCGCAGCCCCTCGGGCAGCCAGCCGTCCGTTTTGGGATCGGGCACGGCGATGCTATCCACCTGGCGCTCCAGCTCGGTGATGATGGGCTGGCGAATGCCCGGCGTCTGGGCGGGGTTGTCGCCCCAGTAGTATTGAGAGCCAAAGGCGCTGGCCAGGCAGGAGCAGCCCACGTCGGGGCGCATGGCCGGTATGGCGTCGCTGGAGGGCGCCATTTGCCAGGTGGCCAGGGCCGAGGCCAGGGCCACCTCCAGTTGCTTGTCG
>CAYQDH010000348.1:0-2018 GCA_964416075.1 uncultured Anaerolineales bacterium
GCAAGATCAGACCCAGGCGCAGGACGGCACCCAGACCCAGGCGCAAGATCAGACCAGGGCGCAGGACGGTACCCAGCCACAATGTGGTGCCGAGACCCAAGGACAAGTCTTGGCCGAGGAGGACGGCGGCTCGCAGCCCGGGACGAACGCCGCGGCCCAGACGCAAGTCCAGGCCAATGCTGGGGGCGGCTCCCAGAACCAGGCGAACACCCACATCCAGACACGGAGCGGCGGGGGCGGGCGATAGCGACCCGGTAAACCCGATCCGCGACACCAAAAGGGGCCGGCATTGTGCTGGCCCCTTTTTTGCGCCATACGCGATTGCGCCTAGCCCCGGCCTCAAACGGTGACCCGCCGGTTACGATGATGGAGCCTTTGGCAGCCGTTTCCTCAACTTGGCGATAGGGCGCGAGCACTCTTGACCTCCGTTCGAATGTGTCAAGGGGCGTCCACGTTGTACTGTTGTACTAGTGGATGAGGAGGCGTAGCAATGGACACGCAAAATAAGACGCCGGCCAAGCTGCCGAGGCGTTGGATCTCGCTGATCATCGTTTTGGCGCTTATCGCCTGGAACGTGTGGTTCGTATGGCCCAAAAGCCAGGCGGATACTGCTTCTATCCCGTACAGCCAATTCGTGGCCCAGGTGCGCGATGGCAATGTTGTCAATGTGACGATCATGGGCTCGCAAATCAGTGGCCAATTGGCCAAAGGCTTGCCTTGGCCAACCCCTACGGTGGTCCCCGGAGCTAACAATCCTGTGTCCGTGGCCACGCCCATCGAGGGGACTTTCACCGAGTTTCGTACCACCTTTCCCGAGACTGTGGGCGATACCGAGTTGATGCCCTTGCTGAACGAGAACAACGTGCAGGTGACGGTGGCACCTCCACCCAGTCCATGGCTTTCCGCTCTGCTTGTAAACGGCCTGCCGCTCATATTGCTGGTGGGTCTCATGGTCTATATGGGCCGCAGGACCATGCGCAGCCAGGACAATGCCCTGAGCTTTGGCCGTACCAAGGCCCGGCCCACCGTCGGGGTGAACTCGAGCGTGACCTTCTCTGACATCGCCGGCGCAGACGAAGCGAAGGTGGAGCTTCAAGAGGTGGTGGATTTCCTTCGTTACCCGGCCAAGTACCATGAGTTGGGCGCTCGCATACCACGAGGCGTCCTGTTGGTTGGTCCTCCGGGCACAGGCAAAACTTTGCTGGCCAGGGCTGTCTCTGGTGAAGCAGGGGTGCCCTTTTTCCATCTCAGCGCTTCCGAATTCGTAGAGATGTTCGTGGGTGTGGGCGCCAGTCGCGTTCGTGATCTCTTCAGCCAGGCCAAAGAGTCCGCTCCGGCCATTGTGTTCATCGATGAATTGGACGCCGTGGGGCGGAGACGAGGGACCGGCCTGGGTAACATCAACGACGAGCGTGAGCAGACGCTTAACCAACTCTTGGTCGAAATGGACGGCTTTGACAACAAGCACGAGGTCATTGTCCTGGCCGCCACCAACCGGCCGGATGTGCTGGACCCCGCCCTGTTGCGCCCCGGACGTTTCGACCGCGAGGTGAACCTGGGCCTCCCCGATCGCAGAGGGCGAGAGGGGATCCTGGGCATTCACACCAGGGGCCTGCACTTGGTACCCGACGTGGACCTTGGTGTGTTGGCTCGCAAAACCATTGGTTTCAGTGGCGCCGACCTGGCCAACCTGTGTAATGAGGCGGCTCTCATCGCTGCACGTCGCGACGCTCACGCCATTGACATGGACCATTTCGAGGAGGCTCTGGATAAGGTCGTGCTGGGTGGTGTGCGTCCTCTGTTGCTGGACGAGCACGATCGTCGCGTGGTGGCCTATCATGAATCGGGCCATGCCCTGGTAGCCTGGCTCTCGCCAGCGGCTGACCCCGTGCACAAGGTGACCATTATTCCGCGGGGGCGCGCCCTGGGTGTAACCGAGCAACTGCCCGGCGAGGATCGTTACAACTACAGCCGGGAGTACCTGATGGCGCGCCTGGCGGTGATGATGGGCGGACGGG
>CAYQDH010000348.1:2028-6105 GCA_964416075.1 uncultured Anaerolineales bacterium
TGGCCCTTGGTGACATAACCACGGGTGCGGAGAATGACCTTGTGGAGGCCACGCGGCTGGCGCGGCGTATGGTTACCCGTTGGGCGATGGGCAGTCTAGGCCCGGTGGCCCTCAAAACCGACGATGAGCAGCCCTTCTTGGGTTACGAGATGACCCAAGGCCGCGACTATAGCGAAGCCACCGCGGCGCTGATCGACAACGACGTGCACCGGCTGCTTGCGGAGCAATATGACAACGTCGTCGAGCTCTTGCAGGCCAGGCGCGAGCTACTCGACCGCCTGGTGCAAAAGCTTTTGCAGGAGGAAACGGTCGACCAGGAGGCCCTGACGGATCTCTTGGGTGCGCGCGCCCAGGGTATGTTTGAGGATCTGCTGGGTGAGCGCCCCACGGACGCGATCTCAGCGTCCCAGGGACAGTTGACCCCGCAGCCCCGGTAGAGGGCAAGAGCCATGCATGGCGTGCGGCGATCCTGATCGCCGCCCTGTTTCATCCGGCGTAGCAGTGCTCCTTGGCCAGGCGATGGTAGGGAGGACGATTCTGTTGGTGCTGTGGCTGCTGTGGCGCCAGGCCCTCCGCCTGCAGGTCGCTGCGTCGACACAAGCACCGCAACCAGCTACTAACGCCATCGCACAATGCGCAAGTGCAATTCCTATGTTATAATAGGAATAGGGATATCGCATCTGTGGTATGAGCCCGGTGTGGGCTATTTGTGTACGAGTGGGGTCCTTCGTGGACCTCAACGCCAAGTGTCCTGACAGTGCCAACGTCAAGCGCCTCCAACGTGGTAAATGTAGATACTCGCTCCAACTAACGCACTTTGAATGTTAAAGGTGTTAAAGGTGTTAATAGTGTTAATCGTTAGTCGCCACTCTACCAACGATTAACACCATTATCACCATTAACACGTTTAACACTCGATAGCCCCCCAGACCCAACCATTCGGCCTGGGGGTCTTTATTGGCATCGGTCCTATGCTTATAGCTATGTATATATATATCATACTGTTGCTTCATTATGTAAATTAGATCGTGATACGGCGTTACCACCGCATAGCTTCGGGGTTTTGGAGATACACAGGCAATCGCGAGGCCGTTGACCTGCACCATCAGCGGCGCTAGAATGCCCTGCGGCCAAGCTGCCGCAAGACGGGATAGGGACTGGAGTAACATGGACTACCGACAGCTGGGACGTTCGGGGGTGAGGGTCTCGGAGGTAAGCCTCGGCACCGGAGGGCAGTGGGGCGGGCGCGTGGACCGTGCCATGGCCGGGCAAATCGTGGCTGCTGCCTTGGATGAGGGGATTAACTATATCGATACCGCGGACCTGTATGGCACCTGGTACGAGGGCACCTCTCTGGCGGAAGAGTTGCTGGGCTCGGCATTGCACGGCCTACGAGAGCGCGTGGTGTTGGGCACCAAGGGATGCCAGCAGGTTGGGCCGAGCGTCAACGACCGGGGCGCCTCGCGCTACCACCTGATGAACGCCCTGGAGGGCAGCCTGCGCCGCCTGCGCACCGATCATGTGGACCTCTATCAGATTCACATCTACGACCCGGCCACGCCGCTGGAGGAGACGATGCGCACCCTGGACGAGATGGTGCGCTCGGGCAAGGTGCGCTATATCGGCTCGTCCCAGTACCTGGCCTGGCAGATCTGTCGCTGCAACGACCTGGCGGAACGTTATGGATGGACGCCCTTTATCACCACCCAGGCGCACTATAACCTTCTGGAGCGCCAGGTGGAGGCGGAGATGCTGCCCTATTGTCGTGCTATGGGCGTGGGCCTGCTGCCCTACTTTGGCCTGGCCAACGGCCTGCTCGCAGGACGATACCCGCAGGGCGCTCCGCCGCCCCCCGATAGCCGCGCCGTGGCCTTTGAGCGCACGCGCCGTTACCTGGCCCAGTATGCCACGCCCCAGAACTATGCCCTCATCGACAAGCTGACGGCCTTTGCCCGCGAGCGCGGACATACGTTGGCCGACCTGGCCATCGCCTGGCTGCTTACGGAGCCCGTGGTGCCCACGGTGATCACCGGAGCCAGCAGCGTGGAGCAGATGGTGGCCAACGCTCGCGCCGGGGCCTGGAAGCTGACGGCAGGCGAGACGGCCCAGGTGCGTCAGATCCTGGATGACGTCACGCCATCGTGACCGGGCAATTCTGCCTGTAGCGCAATTTTCCAAAATTGCGTCTTTGCCCGCGTCCTGGCCGACAAGGTGACCGATGGAGAGATGACCGTGCAGCGCGCCGCCACCATTGGTAGGAGGCTATTGCGCGATAACCCCGTCGCTTGGTTCGGCTTGCGCGACAAGTGGGGAAGGGAGGCCTAGTGGACGACGATCTATTCATCGATGTCTGCCGACGGCAGTATCACGCCTTTTTCGCCATGTTTCGGCAGCGCCTGCAAACATGCCCGGCCCAGGCGTGGGATGAGCGAAGCGCTGACCCGCCCTTCTGGCAACAAGCCTATCACACCCTCTTCTACACAGATTTCTACCTGAGCGACGTCCCCGGGGCCTTCCGGATGCCGGCCTGTGGCGCTGAGGGGCTGGACGACATGGCTGTGTCGCCCAAGCGATCGCTGACGCTCCAGCAATTGCTCGAGTATCTGGACGCGGTGGCGCAAAAGCTGGAGGCGCAGTTGGACCGCCTGGCGCACGGAGGGCTCGACGGCGAGAACCCCTTTCCCTGGACGGGGCCTACGACGGCCCACCGGCTCGTATATAACCTGCGGCACGCCCAGCATCACCTCGGCTGGATGGACTCCTATGTCCATCGCCTGGGCGGCGAGCCGAATAACTGGATCTGCTCCTCTGATTGACTTGGTTAGGCGGCACCCTCGCCCCAATAGTGGCGCAACTCGTAAAAGGTGCGGAACATGATCTCGGCCATCTCGTCGCTGGCGCCGATGCCCACCGAGTCGCCATAATTGAACACGATGAGCCCGCCCTGGGGCGTGGACCAGTGCTCCACCAACTCGTGGGCCTCGTCGCGCACGGCCTCGGGATCCTGGCTGGGCAGCGTGGCCTGGATGTCTACCGTGGTGAGGAAGCATACCTTGCCCGCCCAGGCCGCGCCGAGCTCGCGGATGCCATAGGCGCGCGGCTGCTGCATGTTGAGCACGTCGGCCCCCGCCTCGATAAAGAGGGGCACGAAATCGTTCACCCTCCCGCAACTGTGCAAGATCACATGCCAGCCGTGGCTGTGGATGGCGCCAAAGAGCGTGCGATAGCGCGGGGCAAAGAACTCACGAAAAGCGGCTGGCGAGATAAAGGTATTCTGCTGGGTGCCCCAATCGTCGGTGAGAAACAAGCCGTGCACCCGGTCGCCGAAGCGGCGACCTGCCTCGTCCACCTGGGCCAGCTTGAACTCCAGGATCATGTCCAGCGTGCGGTGGATCTTTTCCGGCTCCAGGTAGATATCTTCCAGCGTCTGGGCAAAGCCGTGCAGCATATGCAAGCGCTCCCAGAGGGCAAAGTGACTGGTCAATACGACGTAGCGATCCTGGGCGTCGGCGATGCCCTCTTCGATGCGCGCATAGTAGAACGGATTACGAGGATTGGGCGGGCGGTAGCGGTCCAGGGCGGCCCACTCGGCCAGGGGGTGGCCCACCACCTGCCCCATATTCTTGACCTCGGTGGCCTGCCATTGGCAGCCCCAGTCGTCCTCGACGGCGCGGTCAAAGTACCAGCCCTTTTCCCCGCGGTCCATCTCCCAGCAGTCGCAGACATCGTTGGGAAAGCCCGCGATGATCTGCGCCAGCTTGGCGCTCCACGAGCCTAGAAAAAAGGGCAGGCGTGGCGGTCTCTCGAACTGGATGGCCCGACGGACGATCTCGCGGCGTTCCATGGCTTCCCTCCTCGCCAAAGCTCTACAATGCGAAGGAAATCTACCACAAAGACACCGAGGGCACAACGGTTTGTAGTGTTCGGCTAGGGCTTTGTCATGGCCGCGGTTATGTCACCCTGAGTCAACCATGGCGCGGGGCGCCAATGCGAAATGAAGAATCAGTCTCGCCGCTGGCCAAATCCGTCATCCTGAGTATTTCCACGGCGCGGGGCGCCGTTCGAACATAAAGAAAC
>CAYQDH010000349.1:0-3316 GCA_964416075.1 uncultured Anaerolineales bacterium
GCAAAGGTGGGCACCCAGTCGCGATGCTTGCCGCCCAGGAGCTGGTAGACCGGCACGCCCAGCGCCTTGCCCTTGATATCATATAGCGCGATATCGATGGCGCTGATGGCCGCTGTGAGCACGCGCCCGCCCTCAAAGTACTGGCTGCGGTACATCTCTTGCCAGAGGGCGCCGGCGCGCATGGGGTCGCGCCCGATGAGCCACTCGCGATAGTGCTCGATGGCCCCCTTGACGGCCAACTCACGTCCGGAGAGGCCGCTCTCGCCCAGGCCATAGAGGCCTTCATCGGTCTCCACCTTGACTACCATCTGGTTGCGATGGCCCACCCAAATGGCGTACGACTTGATGTCCGTGATCTTCATGTTTCCCACCCCTTTCGATGCAGGATTTAAGTGCTATGCCTCTGTCTGGTACCAGTTGCCGTCAAGGAAGGGATATTCCTCGGCCAGCCCTTCTCGCAATTCCACCCCAAGGCCAGGCCCGCTGGGCACATCCAGGTGGCTATCTTTCACCACCAAGGGCTTGGTGAAGAGACCCTCCTTCAATGGGTTGGCCGTCATGTTCGACTCCAAGAAGAAGCGGTTGGGGATCGCCGCCATTAGATGGGCGTTCGCCACCGTCACCAGGCCACCCTGCCAATTGTGGGGGCAGCAGAGCCTGCCTCGCTCATGCGCCATCCGCGCCATGTGCCAGGCCTCCGTCAGGCCGGCGTCGTCAGCTCCCTGCTGCACGATATCGTAAGCCTTGCGATCGCACCAGGGGCCCAATTCGCTGCGGTTCAAACGCCCCTCGCCACCCGAGATTCTCACCTTGGACAGCGCATTCTTAATGCGTAGGTAATTGTCGATAGCATCGTCATCGCGTCGGTTCGTCGGTTCCTCCCACCACAGAAAGCCCAGTTCCTCCAGAACGGGGGCGATCTCCAGGCACTGCTCCATCGACCAGCGGCAGTTCGACTCCTGGATGAGGTCGAAATCGGGCCCCACGGCATCCCGTAGTCGGCGGATGTAGGGGATATACTCCTTTATGGTGATCCCATACTTGCCAAAGCCGGCGCCCGGCCGGAACTTGAACGCGCGATAGCCCCTGGCCTTGTAGTCCAGCGCCTCGTCCACCAAGTGGTCGGGCCCGGGGAAGCGCGAGCCCCTTTCCCAGCTATACTCCCCACCACTGGCATACACGCGCACGCGCGTCACCGGCTCCGTATCCATCGCCAGAAGCTTGTAGATCGGCAGCCCCTTGGCCTTGCCGATGATGTCCCACAGCGCCACATCGACTCCGGCCCACACACCCAGCGCCCCGTGGCCGGTCATCCCGCCGGAGAGCTGCTCCACGTCAAAGGGGTTCTTGCCCAGCAGAACGGGCTTGACCACCTCCTCGGCATAGCGCATCATCCGTGCCGGACCGTTGTAGCGGCTCGCGCCGCCGATGCCGGTAATCCCCACATCGGTCATCACCTGCACTACCACCTCGCTGGTCTGCCAGATCACGTAATGCTGGTCGCTATCCGGCCACTGTTCACCCGGCTTCAACCGGTAGGAATAGGGCGTGACCTTGATATCCGTGATCTTGATCTTGTCTCGCTGCACACCACACAGTGGATGCAATGCTGCCGTTCCCGTGCTGCTCACGTCACTTACTCCCATGATCTCAGGATTTGCCAAGCCAACAAGCTCTGGAATAGCCTCAAGCCCGCAGCCGCAGTTTTGCGGTGCAAGGCATTATACATTCCCTTATGAGCGAATCAAGGACTAGATGAGCATCCGCTCGGCCCGAGCTTGCTTTGCCAGCGTGGCGCACCTATAATCGCCGATGACAACACCATCGCGAGGTGACATGACTATGCTTAATATCGGTATCATCGGCTATGGTGGGCGCGTCTCACACATGGCCAAAGAGCTCGGGACGTTCAAGATCCCTTACCGCGTGGCCGCCATCGCCGACCCGCGGGCCGCGGAGATCCAAGCAGCCGGCGATCCCTTCCTCGCCAACACCTCCTTTTACAGCGACGCCGACACCATGCTGGCACAATCGCAACTGGACGGGGTGATGGTGGGCACCCGCTGTTACCTGCACACCGAGATGGCTTGCAAGGTGGCCGCCTATCGCTTGCCCCTCTTTCTAGAAAAGCCGGTGGCCATCACCTTTGACCAGGTCAAGGCCTTGGACGCTGCATTTCGCAACTACCCCGCGCCAACGGTGGTCTCTTTCCCCTTGCGCCTGACGCCCATCGTACAGACCGTCAAGGAACTGATCGACGCGGACACCATTGGCACAGTGGAACACGTCATCGCCTTCAACGATGTGCCCTATGGCGATGTGTATTTCTATGACTGGTACCGCAACTATGAACAGGTGGGTGGGCTGTTCCTGCAAAAAGCGACCCACGACCTGGATTATGTCCAGTACCTACTGAGCCAACGACCCCGTGTGCTGTGCGCCATGAAAGCGCAACGCGTGTATGGCGGCGAGATGCCCTTCGACCTGCACTGTGTGGATTGCGAGAAATGGGAAACCTGCCCAGAGAGCCCGTTCAACCTCTATCTCCAGCGCTTCCAGGGCCAGGCGGTCAATGACGAGTCTGAACGCATGTGCCTCTATGCGCGCGGCATCCTCAACGAGGACATGGGCAATTGCTTGCTGGAATATGAGAATGGCGCCCAGTGTAGCTACACGCAGAACTTTTTCGCTCGGTTCCAGGCCGCGCGGCGTGGGGCCCGGCTCTACGGCTACAAAGGCACCATCCACTTTTGCTGGTACGAGAACAAGATCCGCATCTACAAGCACCAATCGCCGGTCGTCGAGACCATAGACTTTACCGGCGAGATGCCGCACTTTGGTGGGGATCGCGAGTTGTGTCTCGATTTCCTCCGCGCGATGCGCGACCGGCAGCCCTCGCGCAGCCCCATCGAGGAGGGCATCCTCAGCGCCCTCACCTGCCTTTGGGCGCGCGAATCCGCCGAAACTCGTCGCTACTGCGACGTAGTTATGCCTGCCTAGGGACTGGATAAGGAGCATCATGACACAGGTTCACCCTATGACGGATTTTTGGGGTGACGGGTTCGTTCGCGAGATCGAAGGTAGAACGGTAGACCAGGGCATCATCATCTGGGCGCTCAGCGGGCCATCGTTCGTCCTGCGCACACCACAATCCCTGCTCTACATCGATCCGTTCTTGGGAGGCGATTTTGCCGGCGCCCCGGCAGGGATGTATCGCACCACGGCCATACCGATCGATCCCCAGAAGGTCAGGGCCGCCGACGCCGTGCTGATGACCCACAACCATTATGACCACTGCCACAGAGAGACGATTCGG
>CAYQDH010000349.1:3326-6061 GCA_964416075.1 uncultured Anaerolineales bacterium
TCGGGGGATCGCCGCTGGCACCGGCGCCACCTTCTATGGGCCGGCCACGGTAGTGCACGACGCACTCAGCTTCGGAGTATCGCCCGAGCGCGTGAAACAGGTAGGGGTCGGTGACCGCATCCAGGTCGAAGACGTCGTCGTCACCGTCTGGCCCGGCAACGATCCGGGAGAGGCCCAGGCCGTGTGCTACACCCTGGAGACACAGGGCATCACGATATTCTTCGCCGGCGACAGCCTGGACGGGCCGTACCTGAATCAGGTCAGTGCGGCAACCAAGGTGGATATCGCTATGCTTGCCTTCGGGCGCACCTGGTATATGAGCGAAGATGACCTGCTAGCAGCCACGGCTCGTCTGCGGCCTCGGGTGCTAATCCCCTACCACTGGGAGCTCTGGCGCGGCTTCACGGGTGACCCCGTGCAATTGGGGCGGCTGGTGGAGAGACAAAAGCCCAGCTTTGCAGTGGAGTTGCTGCTCATCGGCCAGGGACTGGAATATCGAACAGATGGGAGCTACCGGCGGCTGTCCTGACAGACAGCCTATTCGCCCTGCCTTGTAGGCCAATGGGCTTGCGTTGTCGTCCACCTCGCGGTAAAAGTAGCGCAGTTCATCGCCCCGGCGCCGCCGGGAAGGAGAAAACGGTCATGGAATTCGTCAAAGACTATGTCCCCGAGGATACAGGTACCGCCAGGCTGCAGGCCAGTCGCCAGGGCTTACAAGCCTTTGTCGATTCACGCTATGGGCTGTCGATGCACTGGGGGTTATACGCTCTCAACGGGCGAGGCGAATGGGTGATGCATACCGAGCGCATCCCCTGGGACAGCTACCGCGATCGTCTGGCCCAGTTCAACCCCACGCGCTTTGACGCCGAAGAGTGGGCCGACCTGATGCTTGAGAGCGGCCAGAAGTTCCTGCTCATCACCAGCAAGCATCACGATGGCTTCTGCATGTGGGACACCGCCCTGACCGATTGGAAGATCACCAACACCCCCTTCAGGAGAGATGTGCTAGCTGAACTGGCGCCTGCCCTGCGCGCGCGCGGGCTGCAACTGCACTTTTACTACTCCCTCCTCGACTGGACCCATCCCGCCTATGGCAACGATTGGCCCGCCTACGTGGCCTATTATCAGGGCCAACTCCGTGAATTGTGCACCTATTACGGCGAGCTGGGGGGGATCATCTTTGACGGCTATTGGCCGCGCACCGTGTTCGACGCATCCACCGCCCATTTCGCTCCCGGGGGGCCCTGGGATCTGTCTGGCACCTACGACCTGATCCACGACCTTCAACCCAACGCCGTGGTATGCAACAACCACCACATCCTGCCCCTGCGAGGCGAGGACTACCAAGTCTGGGAGCTCGACTTTCCCGGAGAGAACACCACTGGTTTCAACACCACCGCCGTGGGCGACACTCCCAAAGCCGTGTGGTGGAACCTGAACAGCGGCTGGGCCTATGCGCCACGAATTCACGCGGTCAAGTCGCCGGAGACCATCCTGCGCTCCATGCGCAAGGCACACGAGCTAGGGGCCGTTTTCATGCTCAATGTCGGCCCACGTCCGTACGGGGATATCCACCCCGAGGAGGCTCTGGCACTACGCCAGATCGGCCATCAGATACGAGCCTACAAACTAGGATGAGACGCGAGCTCCTCCTCTGAGCGCGGAGCCCGTTGAGAAAAGAGAGCAGACATGCAGCCCATCGTGGATGTTTATGCTCGGATCGGGGCAGATCGACCCGAAGAGACTCGGTCTATCAAGACCGAGTTGGCCGAATCGCCTCCCATGACCATACACATGGCCCTGCAGTGCCCTGGTCGAGATCGTTTGCTGTTCGGCAGCGATGGTGGCTTTGCCAGCACCGGGGTGATGCGCTACGTCATAGCAAAATACCATAGCGCAGTGGGTCTGCAAGTTACCGATCAGGCCATGACCCATAATCCTGAACGGGTTATGGCCTATAGGACAGGCAAGCGGTAAGCCACAGCGGCTCCCGCCAAACGTATGCGCGCGTGAGAGACAGTATCAAAGGAGAGCACACCATGTTGAAGACGATATCTCTGAACGGCCCGTGGGAGTTTCGCGAGCTTGCATCCGAGCAAGGACCGTGGAAAGCAGGTACAGTGCCCGGCTGCGTACAGCTCGACCTGCTGAGGTTGGGTGAGGTACCCGATCCATTCTACCGCATGAACGAGATCGAGATGCATCGGCTTGAGGAAAAAGAATGGGTCTATCGCAAGCGATTTGAGATGACGGTGGAGGACCAAGAAAGCGACGAGATCGACCTCATCTTCGAGGGCATCGACACCATCGCCGACTTGAACTTGAATGGCACCTATCTGGGACGGGCAGAGGATATGTTCATGCCTTACCGCTACGATGTCAGCGATATCGTGGAGCTCGGTGAAAACACCCTCGAAGTACGGTTCCATTCGCCCCTAACCGCGATCAAGGAAATGGAACGCACCAGCCCGATCACACTCATATCCAATTGCGAGTCCGCCCGCCCCTATATTCGCAAGGCCCAATACAGCTACGGTTGGGATTGGGGCCCGAGAATCGCCCAGGTGGGTCTATGGCGACCAGTGTACCTCGAGGTTTCGAACCGTGCACGCATCGTGGAACCCTATTTCTACACAGAGGCCTTGGATGGGGCCGATGCCCGTGTGCGCGTGCGGGCTGCGGTGGAACAGTACACGCCCGACGAGCTGCAGGCCGAGATCTCGGTATACGCTAAC
>CAYQDH010000350.1:0-6059 GCA_964416075.1 uncultured Anaerolineales bacterium
GCTTTCGAGATCATGCGCCAGAGAGCATTCCGTTCGTAGTCCGCCCACCTGGGCGATCTGGGGCCTTGACGCCAAGACCCGCCTTACGGCGGGACTACCAACGGGGACTCCTTCGTTTGTAGTACGCCCGTTAGGGCGGTCCGGCCTTGACGCCAAGACCCGCCTTACGGCGGGACTACCAACGAGGATGCGGCGGGCAGATGGCCGCAAGGGAGAGAGTCGTGGCATATTCCATGCATCCGTACATGCGCAGTCGATGGGCCAAGGTGGGGCGCAAGCTGGCCTTTGCTGCCGAGGACGAGGTGGAATGGCGCAATTGGCGGCGCCAGGCCGAGGCGGTCATCCGCAACCTGCTAGGGTATGACACGCTCCTGCGCGCGCCGCTACAGCCGCGCATCACCGAGGAGCAGCAGATGGACGGCTACCGCCGGCAACGAGTGGAGATCCAGACCGAGCCGGGGGTGGTCATGCCCTCCTATGTCCTCATCCCCTGCCCGGCGGACGCGGAAACGAAGGGGGGACCGCGCTACCCGGCCATCGTCGCCCCGCACGGGCACGGCGGCGGGGGCAAGGTGGCCGTGGCCGGGATTCGCGAGAACCCCGAGGTGGCGCAGGCCATCGAGACGTACAACTATGATTATGGCGTGCAATTCGTGCGCGCCGGGTTCATCGTCTTTTGCCCCGACGCGCGCGGCTTTGGCGAGCGCCAGGAGGCCGCGGCCAAGGGGGGCATCCTCAACTCCTCCTGCGCCTATATCAATGCCATGGCCTATCCCCTGGGACAGACCATCGCCGGGATGTGGGCCTGGGATATCCACCGGCTGATCGACTATATCCAGACACGCGACGACTGCCTGGCCGACCGCGTGGGGTGTGCGGGGCTCTCGGGCGGCGGCCTGCAGACGTTGTGGGCCGCGGCGCTGGACAAGCGCGTCCGTTGCGCGGTAATCAGCGGCTATATGTACGGCTATCAAGAGTCGCTCTTGGATATGCCCGGCAATTGCTACTGCAACTATGTGCCCCACCTCTACGAGTATATGGACATGGGCGACATCGCCGCCCTGATCGCGCCGCGCCCCCTGCTGATCGAGACGGGCAACCGCGACCCGTTGAACGGGGCCAGCGGCCTGGCCAACGTCCGTTCGCAGGTGGATACCATCCGGCGCGCCTATCGCGCGCTAGACGCCGAGGACCGGCTGTACCACGACATCTTTGAGGGGGAACACCGCTGGAACGGGGTGCAGGCCATCCCGTGGATGAAGAGGTTTCTGGGCCAGTGAGACGACGGACGCCCGGTAGGCTTCATATACTCATAAGGCAGCCCGTGCGGCGCGGCCGCGTCACATTCCTCGAATGAATTCGTCCCGAAAGGCTTTTCGGGCGTGATACACAAAACGTGATAAATCACGTTAAGAATGCAGTATAGTGAGTTTTAGCGCATTTGGCGCACTTGCGGCTTGAGGGCAGAGGCTCCGGAATTAAAGATAAGAAACTATAGCATAACGTATTGGAACGTGATTTATCACGTTTGGTTTATCAGTTTATCAGCCCCGGATTGATCCGGGGGACCGCTTCGTAATCACGTTTGGTTTATCAGATCCGGGGAACCGCGAGAACGAGCCGAGGGCTACATATCCAGGAGGTGAATCTATGCCAGTTCAACTGCACGGCACCGAGCATTGTGTGAGCGAATGGGGCTACAGCTCGGGCAAAGCGTATGCGGACCCATTCAACGAGGTCGAGGTGGACGTCATCGTCCAGGACGGCGGCGGTCGCACCTGGCGGGTGCCCGCCTATTGGGCCGGCGACCAGGAGTGGCGCGTGCGTTTTGCGCCTCCCGCCGCGGGCGCCTATTCCTGGCGCTCGGTCTGCTCTGATGAGAGCAACAGCGACCTGCACGGCCGCGAAGGCACGCTGCAGGCAGGAACCTATCAGGGCCGCAACCCCTTGCTGCGCCACGGGCCGCTGCGCGTCAGCGCGGACCGAAAGCACATCGAACACGTCGACGGCACGCCCTTTTTCTGGCTGGCCGACACCTGGTGGATGGCCCTCTGCAAACGACTGCATTGGCCCGAAGAGTTCGAGCTCCTGGCGGCCGATCGCGTGGCCAAGGGGTTCAGCGTGATCCAGATCGTCGCCGGGCTGTACCCCGATATGCCCGCCTACGATGAGCGCGGTTTCAACGAAGCGGGGCACCCCTGGGAGCCCGAGTACGCGCGCATCCGCCCGGCCTATTTCGACCAGGCCGACCTGCGCCTGCGTCACCTGGTACGCGTGGGGTTGGTGCCCTGCATCGTATCTTGCTGGGGCTATCACCTGCCGTGGCTGGGGATCGACAAGATGAAGAAGCACTGGCGCAACCTCATCGCACGCTATGGCGCCTACCCCGTGGTGTGGTGCCTGGCGGGTGAGGCCGCCATGCCCTACTACCTGGCCGCGGACAAGGCCGCGGCGCGGGCTGAGCAGATCGCCGGTTGGACCGAGCTGGGCCGCTATGTGCGCGCCACAGACCCCTACCACAACCCCATCACCATCCACCCCACCGATTCGGGGCGCAACCAGGTACAGGACGATACGGTGCTGGACCTGGACATGCTGCAGACCGGCCACAGCGGCTGGGATAGCATCCCCAACACCCTGGAAAAGATCCGCGCCAGCGTGGCCCGCGAGCCGCACATGCCGGTGATCGAGAGCGAAGTGAACTATGAGGGGATCCTGGAGGCCAGCCGCCAGGAGATGCAGCGCTACCTCTTTTGGTCGACGATCCTCTCCGGCGCGGCGGGGTTCACCTACGGTGCCAACGGCCTCTGGCAGGTCAACCGCGCGGAGCAGCCCTATGGACCCTCGCCGCACGGCGCATCCTGGGGCGACACCCCCTGGACGGAGGCCTATCGCCTGCCCGGCTCGCAGCAGGTGGGCCTGGGCAAACGCTTTCTCACTCGCTACCCCTGGTGGCGCCTAGAGCCACACCAGGATTGGGTAGAGCCCGCCGCGGACCCCAAAGACTATGCGCGGCCCTTTGCCGCGGGGATCCCCGCCCGCCTGCGCATCATCTACCTGCCGCGCCCGGTGTTCCCCTGGGCCGGTGGTGGGGTATTCGTCACCAACCTGGAGCCCGATATCCCCTACCGCGCCTACTTTTTCGATCCCAAGAACGGCCAGGAGCGCGACCTGGGCGAGGTCAAGCCCGCGGAAGGACGCTGGCAAGTGCCCCTCACGCCGGTCATGCAGGACTGGGTGCTGGTGCTGGAGCGCATCACCCGCTAGGGTGAGTCAAGGGATTTACCGCTGATGAACACCGATTTGGGAGGATGAACACCGATAAGAATAAGAGGATTATCCTATTCCCATCCGTGTTCATCCTCTTCCATCGGTGTTCATCATTCTGAAATCTCGAAATCCAATTAAACGTGGAGACTCACATGGTTAGCCGTTCCTGGCCTACGATCGACTTGAGTGGAAGGTGGTCGTTCGCTTATTCGTTGGAGCCACCCGCGCGCGAGATACGCCAGGCGGCGGATGTGCTGGAGGCAGGGCTGGTGGCGAGGCCCGCGCAGGTGCCCGGCAATTTCGAGCTCGACTTGCAAGCGGCGGGGATCATCGACGAGCCCTTTATGGGGATGAATATGGCCGCGCTCAAGCCATTCGAGCGCGCGCATGTGTGGTACTGGCGCGCCTTTGGCGCCGAGGAGCACGAGGGACACCAGGCAGAGGTCGTTTTCCAGGGGCTGGATTGCCTGGCCGATGTGTATCTCAATGGCCAGCTGTTGGGCCACACCGACAACATGCTCATCGAGCATATCCTGCACGTAGAGGGGCGCCTGAACGGTGACAACGAGATCCTGGTGCACATCCGTCCCGCGGTGGACGAGGCCAAGCGCTACGACTATCCGCCCGGGCTGAACCACATGCGGGCCAATTACGAGTCGCTCTACGTGCGCAAGGCGCCCCACATGTACGGTTGGGACATCATGCCGCGCGCGGTCTCTGCCGGCATCTGGCGACCCGTGGCGCTGCGCTATCGCCCCGCCGAACACCTGGCCACGGCCACTCTGGAGACGCAGAGCATCGCCGAGGACCACAGCCGGGCGCGCCTGGCTCTACATTACCAGGCGGCCCTGGGCGATCTGACGGAGCATCTCTACGAGATCGTGGTGCAGGGGCGCTGTGGCGAGGCAAGTTTCGAGGAGAGGCAGCGCATGCTCTTTAGCGCCGGGGCCACGGTCTTTGATGTGCCCCAGCCTCGCCTGTGGTGGCCCAAAGGGCGCGGCCAGGCCAGCCTCTACGAGTGCCAGGTACGCCTGCTGAAGAATGGCCAGGACATCGACTGCTTGTCCTTCCGTCACGGCATCCGCACCGTGCACCTGGAGCGCAGCAGCGTCACGGACCCCTATGGCAACGGGGAGTTCTGCTTCCACATCAACGGGGAGAAGGTGTTCGTCCTGGGGAGCAACTGGGTGCCGGTGGACGCCTTTCACTCTCGCGACGCCTCGCGCATCCCCGAGATCATCGCCTTGGCCGACGAGGTGGGGGTCAACGCCTTCCGCTGCTGGGGCGGCAACGTGTACGAAGACGACCTCTTTTACGAGCTGTGCGACGAAAAAGGATTCATGATCTGGCAGGATTTCACCATGGCCTGCGGCGTGTATCCCCAGGATGCGACCTTTGCCGCTCGATTGGAGGCCGAGGCGCGCCAGGTGGTGCGCCGCTTGCGCCAGCACCCCAGCCTGGTGCTATGGGCCGGGGATAACGAGTGCGATCAAGCCTTCAGCTGGGGCGGAAGGCGGCGCGACCCCAACACCAATGTGCTCACCCGCGAGGTGCTGCCCCGCGTGTTGCGCGACGAGGACCCCTCGCGCCCCTACCTGCCCAGCTCGCCCTACGTCGACCCCGTGGCCTTTCGGGCGGGCGACCATTTCCTGAGCGAGAACCACCTGTGGGGCCCGCGCGACTATTACAAGAGCGATTTCTACAGGAATTCGTTATGTCACTTTGCTAGCGAGATCGGTTACCACGGCTGCCCCGCGCCCAGCTCCATGCGCCGCTTCCTCTCGCCCGACAAGGTATGGCCCTACCAGGACAATGAGCAGTGGATCCTGCACGCCAGCTCGCCGGTCCCGGGCGTCAACATCTGGGACTATCGTGTGGAGCTGATGGCCAAGCAGGTGCGCGAGCTCTACGGTGCCATCCCCGACCGCCTGGAGGATTTCGCCCTGGCCAGCCAGTGCTCCCAGGCTGAGGCGTTCAAATTCTTCATCGAGCTCTTTCGCAGCAGCAAATGGCGGCGCACGGGGATCATCTGGTGGAACCTCATCGACGGCTGGCCGCAGTTCTCCGATGCGGTGGTGGATTACTATTTCACGCGCAAGCTGGCTTATAGCTTCATCCAGCGCGCCCAGGCGCCACTCTGCCTGGTGCTTAGGGAGCCCGCGAACTGGCAGCAGGCGCTGGTAGCCTGTAACGACACGCGCGACGATCTGCAGGTCGACTATGCGGTGCGCGATGTGGAGAGTGGCCAGGTGCTGGCGCAGGGGCGCGCCGTGGCCGCCGCCGACCGGGTGACGGCGCTGGGGTCCATCCCGTTTACCATGGGGGAGCAGCACTTTTACGTACTGGAGTGGACGAGCGCGCTGGGCGCGGCCAGCAGCCATTACTTGGCCGGCAACCCACCCTTCGCTTTCGCCGCCTATCGCGGCTGGCTGGAGAAGGCGGGCTTGCTCTCGGCAGAGTGGTTGCACGAGAGCGGGCTGGAGTGAAATCCGGATCGCAACACGGAGGCACGGAGGTCTCACGGAGACCACGGAGAGGAAAGAGGGGGAATTCACCACAAAGACCCCAAGACACAAAGCATAATTGTTTGTGTTACCCTTGTGCCTTTGTGTCTTTGTGGTGAATCCTCCGTGTCCTTCGTGAGACCTCCGTGCCTGATCTGATAATACCTAACTTTCCTGTACTTGGCGGCTAGGGCCGGCACGGGGACCGGCCCCTACCATTTTCATCTTTGGTGGTGAACGCAGATCATGCCAACTCCGTGTTAAAGTCTTTGTCTTTGTCATGAG
>CAYQDH010000351.1:0-2000 GCA_964416075.1 uncultured Anaerolineales bacterium
CAGGTGATGTCGTACGGCTCAAGGATCTTGGCGCAGCGAATGGCCGAGCCCACGTCATAGTGACCGTGGGCGTCGATGAGGATCTCCACCTCGGGGCCGACCGCATCGCGGATGGCGCTGACGATCTCCGCGCCGCGGCGCTCGCCCTGGCGCGAGATGACCCCGCTCATGCGGGCCGTGTGATATTTGCCCATCTCCTCCCGGAAGGGATCGGTCTTGAGCGCCGTATAGCCCTGTTCCACCGCCTGGCGGCAGCTCTCGGCGATCGCCTGGGGCGGGCCGTATTCCGGATGAGTGTAGAGCAGGATATCGGGGCGCACCGGCCCACCCAGGAGGTCATAGATGGGGCAGCCCAGCACCTTGCCCCGGATATCCCACAAAGCGATATCGATGCCGCTGATCACGGTGGTGATCAGGCCCCGGCTGCCCAGGTAGGTATAGTTGCGATACAGCTCCTGCCAGATGGCCTCGATATCCTTGGGATCGCGGCCCACCACGGCGCCCTTGATCGTCTGCACCGCCTTGGCCACGAGGATGTTGCCCTCACGGGGCCAGTTGGAGCATTCCCCGATCCCGGAGATCCCCTCATCGGTCTCCACAACGACGAAAACCCAGCCCACGTTCATATTGCGCATGGCGCCTTCGATGCGCGGCACCACCGGGTATACCTTGATATCTGTGATCTTCATTGACTCTCAGCCTCCGTCAGACTGCCTAGTCCAGGCGAACCAGCCACCGGGCTGAGTTATGTAAAAGCTTCTGAAATGCCGGATGGCGGTTGACTTCCAGGTTATGGCCATGAGGCAGGTAGACCACCCGGCCCTGCCCGTACTCATAGGCCCAGCCGGCGATCGATTGCCGCCCGTCCCGCCCCTGGCTGACCAGCAGCGGTTCTACCCGGTCATAGTCACAGTACAAAAAGTGCTGCTCATCCTCGATGTCGTACGACTCGACGCCCGCCGTGACGGGATGCGTCCTGTTCACCACCTCCACGTGGAATGGAGCGTAGGGCGGATGCCCCACAAAATAACCACCCAGCGTGCGGCGATAGCCATCCTTCCAGGGATAGCCCCATCCTGCGTTATGCAGAGCCAGGAACGCTCCGCCGCGGAGCACGAACTGCTCGACCGCTTCCTCTTGCTCCGGCTGCATCCAAGGATGCGGCTCGTTGGGGAACCCCTCGACGCCGTCTCGCAGGATGACCAGCAGGTCCTTATCCGCTAGGCTTTCTCGGCCCAGGCTGGCATAGTCAGCGGTGGTGAAAACATCGCCCCCCAGGCTCCGGAGAACATCCCCGACCCCCACAAAGGCATCTTCAGCCTTGTGGTAATAGTCGCCCGACAAAATCAGTGCCCGCAGCTTGCGATCAGCGTTCATCTACTTGTCCTTCTTGGGCGCGTAGGCATGGCCGCTCATGATGGCCCGCACTTCGGCCGCCGAATGGGCGCTTTGCAAGGCCTTTTGTCGAGTCTCCTCCTCTTGCTGCAGCGTGCGCACGTTGTTCAGCACCGCCTCCAGCTTGTCGGCAGGGAACTTGACCGCGCCGTTCTCGTCCATGTGGATGATCTCGCCGGGGGCCACGTCCATCCCCGCCACCGACACCGGCACATTCACGGCATGGACCGCCATATTGCCGTGCCCCGGTGTGATCCCGCTCAGCATATACTGGAACTTCATGGGGCGTATCTCATCGATGTCCCGCGAAGGGCCGTTAGAGATGCACCCGATGCAGCCCACGGCCTTCATCGCGGAGGTCATATTGCCGCCGGACAGCCCGACCTTGGCCGCTATCTCCGGCGGAAAGATCTGCTGCAGGACCAGGATCGTCGGCTTCTTGGAGGCATCGAGGGCATCGATGACATCCATGAATGTGACGCCCTTGTAGTTGGGGTCGGGGAGGCCATAGATGCAGGTCACCGCATAGCCCACCAATCGGCCCATCTCGGGGTACATGCAGCGGATGGATGTATCGGTGTACCAGTTGGTGGTCGAGGGATTGT
>CAYQDH010000351.1:2010-5628 GCA_964416075.1 uncultured Anaerolineales bacterium
ACGTTGGTGATAGAGGGGGTATCGAACTTTTTCAGTTCTTCGAGCATTTCCTGTTCCGGGCTAGACATCGCTTTTCCTTTCCAATGACAAGAATTATCCACCAGGCAAGATGAACGCTTGGTGCGCTGCCAGGCGCACGGTAGGCGCAGTATACTCGACCTGCAGAGCGCTGTGAAGTGTCAGCACCACGAGGCGAGGGTGCGCGAGATCGAGCCGAGTTCCCTGGAGCTTTACAGCGAGACCCACAGGCGCTAAGATGGGCCGAGGCGAAAGAGGTATAGCCTCGCCCAACCAGACATGGAGGTTAGGCCATGAAGCTCGGGGTAGACATCTACACGATTCGGTCGCAGGGATGGAACGCCACCCAGTACCTGGACTACTGTCACAAGATCGGGATCAACGTGGTGCACTTTTCCGACCTGCAGCCCTTCGAGAGCCTAAACGACGGCTACCTGCGCTCGCTGAAAGCCCATGCGGACCGCTTGGGCCTGCTGATCGAGGTGGGCATGGGGTCCATCTGCCCCTCGTCGACCACGTTTCGGGCGGTGGACGGCCTCAGCGCAGTGGAGCAGATGAGCCGCATGTTGCACATCGCCAGTATCCTCGGCTCGCCCGTGGTGCGCTGCCTGTTGGGCGCCAACGCTGATCGCCGCACGCCCACGCCACTGCAAGCGCACATGGAGGCCGTCGTGGCCACCTGTAAGGCTGTGCGGGCGCAGGCCATGGATCTGGGGATCGTGATCGCCATCGAGAACCATTCCGGCGACCTGCAGGGTTGGGAATTGCGCCGCCTCATCGAGGAGGCAGGGACCGAGTACGTGGGGGCCTGCATCGACACGGGCAATCCTCTGTGGGTGCACGAGGACCCCATGGTGACGTTGGAACACCTGGCACCCTATGTGGTCACCAGCCACGTCCGCGACAGCGCCGTGTGGCCCCATCCAAAGGGCGCGGCGGTGCAGTGGGTGGCCATGGGTGATGGTAACATCGGGATTAGAGAATGGGCCGCGCGCTACAAGACGCTCTGCCCCGAGAGGCCTTTTACCCTGGAGATCATCACCGGTGGCGTGCCGAAGGTGCTGAGCTACTTGGAAGACGAGTACTGGACAGTCTACCCCCAGGGTAAGGCTTCAGAGTTCGCTCGCTTTGAGCGACTGGTGCGGCGCGGTATCCCCTCTATGGGCACGGTGGTGATGATCGCTCGCGGCGAGTCCGTACCTCCCGAGTACGAAGCCGCCCGCGTAGCCCAAGAGCGCTATGACCTGGAGCGCAGCGTCGTGTATTGCCGGACGGTGTTGGGTATCGGAGAGTGATGGTCGAGATTCAGGGCTTTTGCGACCCCGCGTTCTCTCGTGTGAGAGACCAGTTCCGGCTCAATTTCGACGAGCGGGGCGACGTGGGCACCTATGAGCGCGCCCAAGCGCTGATCGATGCGGCGTATCTGTCGCTGGGATACCGCTCCAAAGCTTCGGGAGGATGGATATGAAAATCACTCATTTCGAGATCATTCGCGTTCCGCCGAGCTGGGTCTGGCTCAAGATCCACACCGACACCGAGTTGGTAGGCCTGGGCGAGCCCTACCTAGAGAATCATCCCGAGAGTGTCATCGCCGAGGTGCAGCGCCTGGAGCCGATGCTGGTGGGCAAGGACCCTTGCCGGGTGGAAGAACTGTGGCAGCTGATGTACAAGGGTGGGTCCGGCTATGTGGGCGGCCCGGTGAAGATGAGCGCCATCAGCGGCATCGATATCGCGCTGTGGGACCTGGCCGGCAAGGCCTACGGCGTGCCCATCCACAAGCTCTTGGGCGGCGCCTGCCGCGACCGCGTGCGCATGTACCGCGCCACCGGCGGCGGGGCGCCCTGGTGCGTGGAGCCGGGGCTGCCTTATCGGGCCGGCCGGCCCGCCGCGAGCGGGCGCCCCCCATCGGACCCCGCCGCCTGGGCCGAGGGCGCCAGGGTGATCGTACACGAGTGGGGGTTCCGCTGCCTCAAGGCCCATTTCGGCCTCGGCGACGGGCTGGAGGTCACCTCTCGTGTGGATGAGATCGCCGCCAGGTTCGCCGCGGTGCGCGAGGGGGCGGGCCCCGAGATCGACGTGGCGGTGGACATTCACAATCCCCACCCGGCCATCGCCATGCAGATGATCGATGCCCTGGCGCCACACCGGCCCCTCTTTGTGGAGGAGCCGATGCCGGTGGAGCGCGTGGACGTGCTGGTGCAGATCGCCCATCAAGCCCATGTGCCCATCGCCGCGGGTGAGCGTTGGATGGGCAAGTGGGTCTTTTTCGATGCCCTGGCACGCGGCGCCCTGGCCGTCTTACAGCCGGATATATGCCATGCGGGGGGGATCACCGAATGCCGCAAGATCGCAGCCATGGGCGAGGCCGCCTACGCTAAACTGGCGCTGCATTGCCCCCTCAGCCCCCTGTCGCTCGCGGCCTCCATCCAGTTGGACGCTTACGCGCCCAACTTTCTAGTTCAAGAACACAACGAAGTGAACGACTGGCGCGAGGGCGGACGCACCTTCATCGGCAAGGGCTATTTCAAGGAGCCTTTCGTCCTCGACGCCGACGGCTGCGTGGCCGTACCCGACAAGCACGGCCTCGGCGTGGAGATCGACGACGAAGGCATGGCCCGCATCATGGCCCGCCCCTGGGAGACCCAACGGGGTTAAGGTGGGCGTCCGACGCGCGAGATCCGTAGGGGCCGGGCACCGTCCCGGCCCTCGCGAACAAGGACACAGAACAGCGTGTCTAGGCCTGCATCGCGGTCCCTTGTAGAAAGCAAGGCCCAGTACGATGCCCAAATCGATCTACGCCCACGCGGTTGACGATTTCCAGGCCGCGCTGCGCCTCTTCCTCCACGACCAGCGCTTTAGAATCGTTGGCCGGACGTTCAATCGCCTCACGGAGGATGGGCTGACCCAGGTGATCAATATCCAGATGGGCCCATGTCATCCGGAGTATGTGCGCAACTTGGCCCAACAGCTCGGCCTGGGCAGCCTGGGCGAATAACAGCTGCTTGTGGCCAGAACGCACCTTCCTCCCCTCTGTGCCCTTCATGAGACCCCCGTGCCTCCGTGTGCCCACGTTCCGTGGGCCTGAAATCTCCCCTCCCCTCTCCCGCTTTATACACAACCTCGATAGCACAAAGCGCCAGCGCATTTCGCCTGCTACAATAAGAATAGTGCACATATTCTGTTCTGCCCCAGGAGCCTCACCCATGATCGCCCACAAGCAGTTCGAAGCCTACCGCCGCAACGCTGCCAAATCCACCGGCCCCCGCACCCAAGCCGGCAAAGCCAATTCCCGCTGGAACGCCCTTAAGCGCAGCGCCCTCACCCAAGATCTTATCCCCTCATCCTCGAGCCCCAAGAAGACTTTGCCAAGTTCGACGCCCTCCACCAGGACCTCCGCGCCGAACTTTGGCCCGCCTCCACCCTCGAAGACCTCCTCGCCGAGCGCATCGCCGCACCAGCCGCTGGCGCTACCCACTGGCACGCCGCCCGCCTCCTCCGCGCCGGATCCGGCGCCATCGCCCGTCGCCAGGCCCGCCCCGAAGAGCAATACGCCCCCTACGGCGGCCTCGACCGTGACCTCGCAGGTCGTCGTCGCGCCCT
>CAYQDH010000351.1:5638-6004 GCA_964416075.1 uncultured Anaerolineales bacterium
CCGCCCGCCGTGGGCTTATGATTGTAGAAGCAGGGGATGTCGCCCACGCCCCTTGGAAAGCTGATGGGCGTGCGGCCCGAGGGGCAGGCCTCGCCAAAGAGCAGCTGCGCCACGGCCTCGCCGCCCTCCTGGACCGCGGGGCTCCAGGCCCGCTCTCTGCTTCCCCCATGCCTGCCGATAGCATTCTACCAAACGAACCCAATTCTCCCACCGCGCCATTCTCTCCCCCTCTCCCATGCGGTATGTGGGAGAGGGGCCGGGGGTGAGGGCCTCGCCAGGCCAATAGGTCTGCGTCCCTAATCGCGTTATAATGCCTTCCAGCACGTTCCACAATTGAGAAAGGAAATAGGCACTATGAAGATTACA
>CAYQDH010000352.1:0-5995 GCA_964416075.1 uncultured Anaerolineales bacterium
GGTCGCCAGGCCAGGCACAAGGACACCCGTTGTGCCCTTTGGCGACTTGTTGCGCAATCCCCCTCGGTGTCTCACTTGACCCGGCCGCTGAATCGCTGTAGAACGTTCTGCAGGTGCACGCGGATGCGCCACACTATCTCGTAGGGAGGGACGATGTCAACGAGTCAGCAACAAGCCGGCGAAAAGCTGGAGAAGGGCTACCCTTTGCGGCTGGTCCCTGGGTACTATGCGTTCAAGCCGGGTATCCAGATCGCCACGCAAACCCGCGCGGATGCCACGGATGAGGATTTGCAGTTCATCCAGCAGTTGGGCGTGGAATGGGTCATGATGGGGATAGGCGACCCAGAGGGCTGCAATGCGGAGAACTATAACCGGGTGCGCGAGCGGTTCGAGTCCTTTGGGCTCAAGATCTTTGGCCTGGGCAACCCCAATGTGCACAACATGGAAGAGGTGACGCTGAATCTCCCCGGTCGCGATGCCAAGATCGAAGAGTACTTACAGTACTTGCGCAACCTCTCCAAGGCGGGTGTCCACTATACCACCTATGCCCACATGGGCAATGGCATCTGGAGCACCGGTCGAGGCACCATGCGCGGTGGCGTGGAGGCGCGGGCGTTCGACCTCTCGCAGGCCAAGACGGGCCACTGGATGCGCAAGGAGTGGCACGCTCCCTTGTCGCATGGCCGGGTGTATACGGAAGACGAAATCTGGGAGAATTACATCTACTTTATCAAGAAGGTAGTGCCCGTGGCGGAGCAAGTGGGCGTGCGCATCGGCATCCATCCCGATGATCCGCCCGTGTACCCCTTGGGCGGCGTCCCGCGCTGCATCTTTGGCAATTTCGAGGGCTACAAGCGCGCGCTGGAGATCGCCGATAGCCCCAATGTGGGGATGTGCCTGTGCGTGGGTTGCTGGCTCGAGGGCGGCGCCGGCATGGGCAAGGACGTGGTGGAGACGATCCGCTACTTTGGTGGTATCAAGAAGCTGTTCAAGGTGCATTTCCGCAATGTGACGCGGCCCATGCCCGAGCCGTGGGTGGAGACCTTTATGGATGACGGCTACATGGACATGCACTATGTGATGCGCGCCCTGCGCGAGGTGGAGTTCGACGGAGCGATCATCTCGGATCATCTGCCCAACATGATTGGGGGGCGACGCGCAGCGGAGGCGTGGTCGGTGGGCTATATGAAGGCCCTGGTGCAGGCGGCCAATAACGAGTTCGGCGGCCCGGCCTGAGGGGGTGGATCCTTGGGATCAACACCTCGAGGGTGAAACCTGTCGTTTACCCCTGTTGACCTTGGTCCGACGTGCCGGGCATGCATGCCCGGCACGTCCATTCCATGTCGGCTTATTCAGGGTTTTCGCCCCGCGCCTTGTTCACCAGGATGCGCCCCGCCGCTCGGGCTGACGTGAACACCCCGCGCACGAGATCCTCTTCCTCGAGGGTGCACATCAATATCTCCTTGGCCCCCTGCCGATCGTAATCGTAGATCAGGTACAGGGTGCCATCGGGCGCTTGCACGCCATCGGGGTAGGAGACCCCCAGGCGCTCATCGATCAGCAGGCCGCCGAACCAGGTTCGGCCATCGTTATCGGACAGGTACGCCGTCAGGTGAGAGCGAGGGGTCCTCTCTTGCAACGGACCGTGCTTCACCAGCAAGAGCCGTCCCGAGCGCAGGCGTCGCAGGAAAAAGCGCGTGGTGGCATGCTTGATGCAAAAGGGCTGCACATCCGTCCAGGTGCGGCCGCGGTCGGTGGAGATGCTCTCGCCGATGCCGTAGACGGTACGCACCAGCATCCACAAGGTACCGTCGCGGCGTTCTACCAGCATGTGTTCATCACAGTTGCGA
The DNA here is from genome assembly GCA_964416075.1 of uncultured Anaerolineales bacterium. Classification (GTDB taxonomy): domain Bacteria; phylum Chloroflexota; class Anaerolineae; order UBA1429; family UBA1429; genus CAYQDH01. The sequence goes on from CAYQDH010000352.1 coordinate 1,851, forward strand.
TCCGCTGGCAAAGGGATATTGGCCTGCCCCAGCAGATGCCACGTGGCGCCCTGGTCCGTGGAGACGTACACCCCTGCGCTGCCCTGGCTGCGCCAGCGGGCTACCGGCAAGAGCCACTCGCCCGATGAGAGCACGAGGGGCTTGTTCATCATCACCCCCTGGGCGATGAATCGCGGTTCCGACCATGTGGGGTTCTCCGCATCCGAGTTGGCCGTGGTGATGGCCCACAGCCTGTGCCCCGCCTCCAGGGGCTCGCCCAGCCCCTGCGCCCAAAAGAGCCACAGTCGCCCCAATGGATCGTGCCACAGGCAAGGATCAAAGGCGCGCAAGGGCCCCGGCCCGTCGGGATCGATGACTAATTTGGGCCCAGACCACGTCTGCCCATCGTCTCCGCTGGTGACCAGCAGCACATAGTTGTAGCGATCCTCCGTGACGCCCCCACCGTACCAGGCCGCCCATAGCCTTCCCGATGGGGCGCGCTCCAACGCAGGAATACCCTGGAACATGCGCACCTCATCCGCGTACTCGGGTCCGGGCGCAACATTAAGACTGGGCACAGAAGTTGTGTCGTCGATCGTCATCAAGCCTCCACGAGATGTTTTTTGAGCTCTTACATATTCAGGCGAGTTCCCAGACCTGGCCGTTCCGGCGGCACGAGATACCCATTCTCCACGAACAAGGGAGGATCCATGATGTCATTTCGCCAGGGTGTAAGTATCGGCCCCTTCTCCCTCTCTTCTCCGTGGTCTCCGTGAACCCTCGGTGTCCTCCGTGATTCCTCTTTTTCTCTCTTCACCTACGCGCCACGCGAAATCCCATCAATTCATCGCCCCCGCTCGCCGGCGCCCGCAGCCGCACCGCGGAGCGCGCCAGATCGGGCCCGTCGTGCCACGATCCGCCGCGGGCCACGTGATACCAGGCCCGGTCACCTGACTCCCAGGCTCGACCATCCGTGGGCGCCCCCGTATGGTCGCTGTGCCACGGATCGGCGCACCATTCCCAGATCTCGCCGTGCAGATCGTATAGCCCGAAGGCGTTCGGCGGAAAGCTGCCCACGTCGGTGGTCTGGTGGCGATAGAGGCCCACAGGGCCGGCGCCATAGGTGTGCACGCCGCAATAGTTGGCCAATTCGGTGGTAATCGTCTCCCCCAAGTAAAACGGGGTCGTCGTCCCGGCGCGGCAAGCGTATTCCCACTGCGCCTCGCTGGGCAAGCCATAGGCCCGGCCAGTCTTTTCGGTGAGACGCGCGCAAAAAGCCATCGCTTGATCCCACGAGACGGTGTCCACGGGCTGCTGGTCGCCGTGACATCGGCAGGGGGGCAGGGCGCCCATGATAGCGCGCCACTGCGCCTGGGTAACGGGGTATTGGCCCATGTCGAATGGCGCCACAGTCACGCAATGCTGCGGCCGTTCATCGTCGTATCCCTGGCGTCCTGGCGAGCCCATCGCAAACTCGCCAGCGGGGATGGCCACCATCGCCAGGGTCACCCCGCCGCCGAGGTCCTCCACGTATCGCTGCGCCCGGCACGTTTTGCGCGCCACGATCTGGCCGCTGCTGTCGACGCCCACAGTATCAAAAGTGAACTCTTCCATGGGTTATTGCTCCCACTTGCCTTTGGCATAGCCGCCAGATCCCGTGAGGCTCTGCTATGCCAGGATTGCCCTTTACGCAGATACTGCGATCGGTCATCTGGTCCCGAGGGCCGATAACACTGATGATCATCGTCATTCTTCTCCAGATGGCATCATATCGCGATTTGCCAGTCAATCATTACTATAGCTGTCATTATGCCCGATATCAAGCGATATATTTCCAGTGACTGTTCAGACTTTGGATGTCGGGCAAGTTCGGTGTATGAGTACCGAGGAACTGATCAAGCAGCTACGCGACGAGATAGGGAGACTGCAGGGAGAGAACGCGGGCCTGCGGCGGCTTGTAGCGGAATTGGAGGAGCAGCATGAGCGGTTGCGCCAGGAGGTTGGGCATCTGAGCCGCGGATAGCGGAGCTAGAGCAGGCACAGCAAAAGCGACCAACGTTTGAGCAGTTGACATTCCATTGCGAGTGGAATATCATGCCCGTGTGTAAGCGTTTGGTGTTCAGGTCGCCTGATCGCGGCCAAGAGTTCTCAGCGCTTGAGGACAAGGATGTACCATCAGTAGAAAAGGAGGATTGTCATGCCCAAACTGTTGACTCGTCGTGATCTATTGCGCAGTTCCGTATTCGTCGGCGCCGGACTGGCGCTGGCCGCCTGCCAGCCCAAGCCCGCCGCCGCCCCTACCGCAGCACCCGCCGCCCCAGCGGCCCAGGCTACTACCGCGCCCGCCGCTGAGGCTACCGCCGCGCCCGCGGCCAAGTCGCCCATCACCCTCCGCCTGGGCAAGTTCGCCGGCGAGGCCTGGGACTTTGACGTGCTCTGGTCGAAAAAGTTTGAGGAAGAGAACCCGGGCATCACCGTCACCGTCGAGGACGTGGTCTATGGCGAAATGTTCAAGAAGGCCTTGGCCCTGGCCGCTACAGGTACGGTGTGGGACGTGTTCGCCGGGCATGGCCGCTGGCAGCCCTACTTGGCTTACAAAGGGTTGTGCCTGGAGCTGGACGAGTTCATCGCCAAGCACGACATCGAATTCGACGATTTCTTCCCTTCCGTGATCGCCGATGTGCGCATGTGGAACGACAACAAGCTCTTCTGGCTGCCCACCGTGTTGCATCCGGCCGGCAACGCCATTGTCGGGTTCAACAAGACCCTGCTCGACGCGGCCAATGTGTCTCTACCCGCAGGCGCCGAAAACGGCGATTGGACGATGGACGACTGGGAGCAGATCATCCGCGGGGTAGGCAAGCCCAAGGACATCTTTGGCGCCGCGGTGGTGGTGAACAACGTGCTCTATATGCAGCAGTTCACCCGCACCTGGAGCACCGATGCGGAAAAGAGCACCATCGATTCGTGGCTCGTCTCGTCCGACGGGAAAAAGTTCCAGCTTGGCGAGGAGTTCCCCCTGGTCAAGGCTGGCTTTGAGTGGTACTACAATCTGGTGAAGGATGGGCTCATCCCCACCGCCGCAGAAGCGGCCGCGCTGCAAGGCACCAGCCTCTTTGTGGCGGGCAAGCAGGCCAGCGCCGGCTTTACTGTGGGCCAGCCCGAAACCCTGCGCCCGCAGATCGGCGACAAGTTCGAGGCGGTCTACGTGCCGTGGCCCAAGGGGCCCAGCGGCCATCGCGGCTCCTGCCTCTCGTTCAACACCCTGTGCGCCTACGCCAAGACCAAGTACCCCGAGGAGGCTTTCTTGCTCACGGCGCGTCTCACCTCCAAGGAGCCGGCGCTGTATGCTGGCACCGACGGCAAGCTGCACTGCATGGCTCGCAAGTCGGCCTGGTTCAGCGAGAAGCTCTGGAGCCGCCCGAACAGCGGCAAGGCGATGAAGTTCGCCGCCGAATGGCTGGACAAGGGCGTGGATCCCTATCCGCAGCTCTGGAACCTGCGCTCCGTGGAGCTGCAGGACGTGTATGCCCAGGAATCCGCCGCCTACTTTGATGGGAACGAGACCTTTGCCGAGTTCGTCGGCCATGCGGTCGTGCCGTGCCAAGAGATTTGTGATCTGCCGCGGCCGTAACGTTACTGCTGTGAGCTCGTAGCGACGCCGTGTGTCCTGGCCGCTTGCCGCGGCCGAGAATCGCCTCATGGCGTCGCTACGAGCGCCTTGGCAGCGCCCATCTGGGCATTCTGATCTGAATACCTGGCAGCGTCGCTACCAACAGGGACCGCCTGACGGTGTCGCGCAAGCCAGGCGGTACTCTCTTTTCTACGAGGTATGACACCATGGAAATTGGACAAAGCAGAACCATTGCGAGGCCGCGGAGGGGCGTGTTGGCGGCCCTGGTGGGCGCCCAAACCCCCTATGAGGCTCGCAAGGCGGTATGGGGTTACTTTTTCCTGGGGCCGTGGCTCTTGGGCCTCCTCGTCTTCGTGGGGGGGCCCATCGTCGCCTCTTTTCTGCTCGGTTTCACCGAGTACGATGTCCTCTCTCCGGCGCGCTGGGTGGGCTTGGCAAACTATAAGCAGGCACTGACTAACGACCGGCTCTTTTGGCCCGCTTTGGGCAAGACCTTCTATTATGCTGTGGTAACGGTGCCCGTGGGCCTGGT
>CAYQDH010000353.1:0-5985 GCA_964416075.1 uncultured Anaerolineales bacterium
ATGGCCTTGGCCGCAGCGAGGCCGGCTCCCAAGCCCAGGCCTGTTTGCGCGGCGCCGCCGGCCGCTCCACCTGGCTGATTAGCCGCATCGCCCACTGCGCGAGCGGTCTTGAACTTCATGTAACGGTCCATGTCCCCGATAGCCCCCATCGAGGCCGCCTCATCGATCGCCGCGCTGGTCTCTTCGGTGGGACTGACCGACAGGATGTACAGCTGCTTGAGGCTCAGACCCAAAGCGGCGAGAACTCTTCAAACATAGCGGGCAGATCTAGGATCGATTTGACGTTCTCGCCCAGCACATCAGTCAGCCGGTTGATGATAATGCTGCGAAGGTACTCGGTGATATCCTTCGTGGTGTAGTAGCCCCGCGCACCCACCACCTGGTTGACGAACAATTGGGGTTCGGCCACCCGCATATTGTAGGTGCCGTGGGCGCGAATGCGCACCATACGGAGCACCTCATCACGCAGCGTGATCGGCTCAGGGGTACCCCACCGCTGATCGATGAGATCGCGCGTATTGACGAAATAGACCTCGGCCGTAAAGGGGTTGTTGCCGCTAAAGACGCGGCGCACCAGGTTCGCTAGCAGGGGGATGTTCGCCGTCGTGATGGTGTGCCGCCCCGGGCCAAAGGCGTCGAGCGCCTTACCATCGCGGAAGAACACGGCGGTCTGCCCCTCGCGCACGATCAACTGTGAACCGATGCGGAAATCTCCCGGTCCCGATTCGGGAAAACGGCGGACGATGTCGTTAGCGGAAATGTCAGAATACTCGATGACGTCAAAAATCCTGGCCATGGGTTACCTCCTAAAGAGTGCCCGGCTCTTCTGAGCCGAGAACCACATCCTGTCGATGGCTATACGTATCGTTCAGTTCCTGGATCTGAGCCACCAGGGCGCTGGCCTCCGTACCGCTGGGGGCCTCGGACTGAATCGCGTCCTCTAGCTTATCCAAAAGCGAGGCAACCTGGCCTACGCCTTCCAGCATCTTCTCGTCGAAATCGTAAAGCCGGTCTAGCGCGGCCTCGTCTATCTTGACCGTATCAAAGAGGCCGGCATAGCCATAGCTGGCGTTCTTCAGACGATCGACGAGCAGCTGCAACTTGATTCCGGCACGCTCAAGGGTCATCAGAGGGATGAGCTGACCCCGAGCGGTGAGGGTGAATTGTAGATCATTCAGCCGTCGCGCTTGCTCCTCGTACTTGTGTGCTACATGCAGACGCAAGAGCTTGTCCGCTTCTCGGCGCTGTTCCTTTTGCTTGTACCCTGCGTAGCCCGGTATACGCTTCACCAGGTCTTCGAGCTTGTTCTGTGAGGATTGAACCTTTTCCGTGAGGTCGTCCATTTCACCTGCCTCCTCGAGCTCTATGCGATAAAGTACCCATCGCAACTAGATCCTATACGTCGGTAGAATCCCGCGTGTTTCGCCAATCCCCAGGAGAGCGCCGTGGCTCCCAAGGGCGCCGCCAGCCCTCGCCCGTCCCAGGTTGCGTGTAGAATGGGTACATTATAGCGAATCAAAACTAGATAATCAAGCGCCAACTTGGCCTTGCTTGCCAAACTTGTCGCGATAATAGTCGCATGTCGTCGACAACGGACAGAGGGAACAGCGAGGCCTGTTAGCCACGCACACTGTCCGACCGTGGCGGATCACATTGAGATGGAAGGGGTAATAGAGGTCGGGCGGCAGAAGGCGTTCCAGGAGAACACCGGCTTGCTCGGCCGTAGCTTTGGGGGGTACCAACCCAAGGCGTCTGGTAACACGGTGCACATGGGTATCCACGGGTAAGGCCGGCTTGTTCAGCGAGAAAAGCAGCACACAAGCGGCCGTTTTCGGCCCCACACCCTTGAATGACAGAAGGTACTGGTGAGCCTGGTCGACGGGCATGTCTTTGAGGAAATCCAGGTTGAGCTCCCCCCGCTCGTCCTGCAGACGACGGAGGATGCTCTGGATGCGAGGTGCTTTGATGCCGGCCAATCCTCCCAGGCGAATAGCATCGGCCACATCTTCCGCGGGTGCATCCAATACATCCCGCCAGGTAGGGAAGTGCTGTCGCAGGGATGCATAGGAACGCTCCGTATTCACATCTGCCGTGTTTTGCGACAGAACTGTCAGGATCAGCTCACTGAGGGGGTCCCGTCTTTCCCTGCGCTCCGGCTCGCCGTGATAGCCGAGCAAGAGGTCGTTGACCCGCAAGGCCTTGACACAGAGGCGGCCGTCATCCGGTACGCTGGACATCCCGAGCCCTCCTTGCAAGGAACAAGCCCCATCTCGCAGGAAATGGGGCTTGGGTCGCCTGCTCGTACCTAGTTCTTGGACTCGGGCTGTACTGTGGCGTTCAGGTCCTTCAACAATGCTTCCACATCGATACCATGCGCCGTGGCGCCCTGCTCCAGGTTCTCAAAACGCGCTGCAGCGCAGCCGATGCACATGAGACCGTGGCGCAAAAAGACCTTGACGGTCTGCGGATAGGTCTGCACGATTTCGCCGATAGGCATTTCTTTGGTGATCACGATCATTCGCTCCTTTGTTGCCATGTTTCGATCCAGAAAATGCCCCGTAAACGCCCTCTTGGCGCGAGGATTGTTAGCCATCTGGACCCAAGCTTTAATATTATACTCCAATGGTCAAGAATAGGCAAACGAGGCAATGAGCGCGCCAGAAGGCGTTTGCAGATTCATATCTATCATAGTAACATACGTCTCTGGAGAGAGCAATGCACTCAGACGAGAAGGCGATAGTGCTGGGGCACCCCAGCTATGTATGGCGCGCCGGGCAGGAGCGTCGCTTTGCCCTGATCGGGCGGTACGCGGCACTCGATGGCGCGCGGATCCTGGACGTGGGTTGCGGATTGGGGTTGTATGTACGACGCTTTCGTGATTTCTCCAGCCAGGTGTATGGCATCGACATCGATCCTGCCCGAGTGCGAGACGCGAGCGCGGACCTCCCCAACATCCGAGAGGGTTCTGCCCAGGCACTCCCCTACGAGAATGACGCCTTTGACCTCGTGCTGTCGCACGAGGTGCTGGAGCATGTACCCGACGACGTTGAGGCGGTGCGCGAAGCGTACCGTGTCTTGAGGCCCGGTGGTCGACTGGTCGTGTTCGTGCCCAATCGATACTATCCTTTTGAGACGCACGGCGTCTTCTGGCGAGGCCGGTACCACTATGGCAACATCCCTCTCGTGAACTACCTGCCCAATAGCCTGCGCGCCAAGCTGTGCCCTCATGTGAGAGCTTATACCGTTCGGGGATTACGGAGGCTCTTCGCGGGCCACGAGGGCCGCATCGTGGTGCACAAACGCATCTTTGCTGGCTATGACAATATCGAGGCGCGCTATCCGGCGCTGGGTGCGCTACTCAAGCGAGTCACCTATGCGCTCGAGAATACGCCCCTGCAGGTTTTGGGCCTATCGCATTTCCTGGTTTTCGAGAAAGCAAACCACACTCGAGATGGCGGAGAGCAAGAGACTAGATGAAGATTAGATTTGAGCCCGCGGGCGTCACCACCCAGGTCGAGGCCGGCAAGACCCTGCTCGATGCCGCGATCGCGGCCGGAGTCGAGATCGAAAGCGTTTGTGGGGGCAAGGGGACCTGCGCGAAATGTAAAGTCATAGCCTCTGGGGATTTGGCGGCCCCCAATGCTATGGAAACCAGAGGCCTATCGGCCCAGGAGCTGAGCGAGGGGTATCGACTGGCGTGCCAGGCCGTCATCCAAGGCGACGTGGAGGTGGTCGTACCCGAGGAGTCACGCATTTCTCGAGTGAGTATCCTGTCTGCGGGGGTGCACCGAGCGATAGATCTGGCGCCATGGGTGCGCCGGCACACTGTACAGGTGCCCGAAGCCACTCTGGAGCATCAAGTCTCCGACCTGGAGAACGTGCAACAAGCCATGGGGCGGGCATACGATGGCCTGAAACCCTCGCTGCGGGCTCTGCGCCAGCTCCCCTTTGCCTTGCGTCAAGGGAACGGGCGAATCACCTTGCTCATTGCCGACAACCAGATCGTGCGCATCGAGGCCGGCGCAGGCCCAGAGCAGCTGCTTGGGATCGCCTTTGACATTGGAACCACAACTGTGGTCGGATACCTCCTCGACCTGGAGACGGGCGCCCAAGTGGCCGTCGCCTCACTCCTGAACCCTCAAACACGTTACGGGGACGACGTCGTGTCGCGCATCGACTTTTCGGCCAGAGATGATGGCGCGGGGCTACATACCCTGCAACGCGAGATTGTGCGCGCCCTAAATCAGATCATCAGTGATACGACAAAAGCGGCCGGCGCCAGTCCAGAAGATATCCTGGGTATGGTTGTGGTGGGCAACACAACGATGCATCATCTGTTTCTGGGCATCAGCCCCGCGGCTCTGGCGCGCTCTCCCTATGTGCCGGTGGTGACGGAAGCGACTTGTGTCACGGGCCGAGAGATGGGACTGACGATCTACCCCGAGGGCCATGTCTGGGTACTGCCCAATATCGCGGGATGGGTGGGCGCGGACACCGTCGGGGTGATCCTGGCCACCGGCTTGCATGAGCACGAAGGTGTGGCATTGGCGATCGACATCGGGACCAACGGAGAGATGGCCCTGGGATCACGGGAGCGATTGGTGACTTGCTCCACGGCTGCAGGACCAGCATTTGAGGGCGCGCACTTGAGCTGCGGCATGCGCGCCGCTGACGGCGCCATCGACGCCGTGAAAATCGACGGCGATGTGCGGTGGCATGCCATCGGCAACAGTGCGCCAAGGGGCATTTGTGGCTCGGGCCTGGTGGACCTTGTCGCGGAGATGCTGCAATCTGGCATCGTTGACGGCACCGGAATGATGCAGGATGCGGATACTCTGCGCTCGAATGGCACGGAAGCGCTCGCCGCCAGGCTTCGCCAGTCTCGGCTGCGCGAGTTTGTTCTGGTTGACGCACGCGATGGTGCGGGTGGGCGTGAGCTAGTCGTCACCCAACGCGATGTCCGTGAGTTACAGCTGGCCAAGGGCGCGATCCGGGCTGGCATTCAGATCCTGATGAAAGAACTGGGCATCGGACCGGAAGACGTCGTTCGGGTGTATCTGGCCGGGGCATTCGGAAACTATATCAAGCCTTCCAGCGCCCTAACGATCGGCCTGATCCCTCATTTTCCGAACGCCGAGATTGTGCCTGTGGGCAACGCGGCGGGCTCGGGTGCGCGAATGGCCCTCCTTTCCAAAGCGGCACGCGAGGAGGCGACCCTGATCTTGCGCCAAGTCGAATACCTCGAGCTATCGGGCAGACCTGACTTTCAGGACGAGTTCGCCGAAGCCATGATCTTCTGAGTGCTGGATGTGCCCGAATGACAGTTCTGTACCGCGATTTTCCAAATCGCGGCCTATGTCATGGGGTAGAGTGCTTTGACTTATCCGTCGCGATTGGCTATACTGGGTCCGGTTTGCGAATAGGCGGGTAACATGTGGTTCCAGTCCCACCACAAGTCCATATAGTGCAGGAAAAGGAGTTCAACATGGCTATCAAGGTCGGTATCAACGGTTTCGGTCGCATCGGGCGTCAGGCGTTCAAAGCTATCGCGGAGAACTATGGCGACCAGATCGACGTTGTGGCTATCAATGATCTGTTTTCGCCCCAGGATTTCTCACTGCTGCTGCGTTACGACTCTGTCTATGGGCAGTTCAAGGGCGGCACGGTCGAGGCCAAGGGTGACACACTCGTGGTGAACGGCAAGCCGATCAAGTTCTTCGCATCGAGGGACCCGGCCGCGATTCCATGGGGCGACATGGGAGCCGAGATCGTGGTAGAGGCCTCTGGCGTGTTTACGTCGGCGGACAAGGCCGGCCTGCATATGAAGGCCGGTGCGAAGAAGGTCATCATCACGGCCCCGGCCAAGGATGAGGACATCACCATCGTGCTGGGCGTCAACGAGCAGAACTATGACCCCGCCAAGCACCACATCATCTCCAATGCCTCCTGCACGACGAACTGCCTGGCCCCCGCCGCCAAAGTCGT
>CAYQDH010000354.1:0-923 GCA_964416075.1 uncultured Anaerolineales bacterium
TGCGCTTGGAGAGCGCGCTCGTGCTCACGGCGATGGATTTCCCGGGTTTTGCCATCGGGGGATTGAGCGTAGGTGAATCCAAAGCGGACATGCACCGCATCCTCGACACGGTGGTTCCGGCTTTGCCTGCCACCAAGCCTCGCTACCTCATGGGTGTCGGATCGCCGGAGGATTTGGTGGAGGGGGTGGCGCGCGGCGTCGATATCTTTGATTGCGTGCTGCCCACCCGCCTGGCCCGCAACGGGGCCGTCTTTACCCGCGAGGGGCGGCTCAACTTGCGTAACGCCGCTCACACCGAGGACCCACGGCCCATCATGGAGGACTGTTCGTGCTATACCTGCCAGCACTTTACGAGGGCCTATCTCCGCCACCTGGTGATGAGCCAGGAGGTCCTGGGCCTGACTTTGAACACCATCCACAATCTGCACTTTCTTCTCGATCTCATGCGCCAGATGCGGCGAGCGATTCTGGGGGGGCAATTCGCGGCCTACAAGGACGACTTTCTGGGGCGCTATCGCGTGGCAGACCAGGCTGCACGGGAAAAGAACCGCAGATTATGGCGCGAGGGTACTCGCGCCGAGGGTACTCGCGCCGAGAACCCTGACCTCGATATCGATCACCCTGTGAGTGATCGCGGCTCAAGTACCTGCGTGCATGATGCCGATCGTTAGCCTTATCGCCAGCGTCCAGAGGAGCGTCGATGTCCTTATTCCAGTCCCTTGTTCTTGGCCTGTTACAGGGCCTCACCGAGTTCATCCCTGTGAGCAGTTCGGGCCATCTGGTGATCGTCCCCTGGCTGCTCAACTGGCCAAGCCCGGGCCTCACATATGACGTGATGGTGCACCTTGGCACCCTCCTCGCGGTTGTGCTCTATCTCAGGGAGGATGTCGTTAGCCTGGCTCGGGCCTGGTGGACCAGCGTGC
>CAYQDH010000354.1:933-2085 GCA_964416075.1 uncultured Anaerolineales bacterium
ACCATCGCCTCGTGCCGGCGCTTTGCGTCGCTCAGCATGGTGCCGGGCGCGATCCTGGGAGCCCTGTTCAATGACGTGATCGAGCAATTCTTTGGCTCGCCGCGCACCGTGGCGGTGCTTCTTCTGGTCACGGGCCTGCTCTTGGTGGCCAGTGAGTGGCTGGGCCGTCGGGTCAGGGGCCTGCACGAGATGACCTGGCGAGATGCGCTGGCCCTCGGTGTAGCCCAGGCGGTCGCTATAGCCCCCGGCCTCTCCAGATCGGGGGCCACCATCGCCGCGGGCCTGTTGCGAGACCTCAGGCGCGATGTCGCGGCGCGATTCTCCTTTTTGATGTCCATCCCCATCATAGCTGGGGCCGCCGTGATGCAGACCTGGAGCTCGGTGCAGGGCGGCATCGCGCCCGGCGAGACGCTTCACTGGGCCATTGGGCTGGTGGCGTCCATGGTCAGCGGATATCTGGCCATCCGTTTTTTGCTGCGCTATCTGCGGCTGCACAGCCTGAGGCCGTTTGCCTATTATTGTTGGACGGTAGGTATTCTTACGCTGGTACTGACTTTTGTTCGCTAGAAGGCCCGGATCGCTCTTGGCAAGGGCTCAACAGAGGTGTGTCGTGCGAGTTGACTTGCTCCGCCGGGGACGGCCATGCCCGGAATGGCCGAGGCAGGGCCGTTCGTGGATCTGGATATGGACGCCTGCCTCTCGCCTTGTAACTATCCTGGCGGCCCTCTGCTCCATGCTCTGGGGGTGCCGCGCGATGGTGCAACCCCTCGATCTGCGTCCGGAAGATGTCGAGGTGGTTAGCGAGGCGCCCGCTCTGGTGCGCGTGGCGGTATGCTGGTCGGCCCTGCCCCTGGCCGAAGACCTGACCCGGCTCTATGGTGATGAGCTGGGCCATGCTGCTGTCCAGGGCATCTCCTTCGATGTTGTGCCGGGCAATTCGGAGAACACCCTGGAGCGCATCGTCAGTGGAGGGGCTGACCTAGCCATCGTGGGGGGGCAGCCGGATGCTGCGGCCCTGGCGCGCTCACGGGACGTGCGGCTCGAGACGCGGACCCTGGCCATCGATGCGATCGTGGCCGTTGTCGCTCGCGATGCGCTGCTGGAGGAGTTGTCCCAGGATGAACTGGCCGGCCTGCTGAGCGGACGCTATGT
>CAYQDH010000354.1:2095-5331 GCA_964416075.1 uncultured Anaerolineales bacterium
GACTGGCAGCAGCTGGGCGCGGGCAACGGAATCCCTGAGCCTCTCAGCCGAGAGGAAGGTGCAGCCACAAGGGCCCTGGTGTTGCAGCGTCTCTTGGACCCGCCCGTATTCGCCTCCACGGCCCTAATCCTGCCCCACGACCAGGGGATCGTGGCCTACGTGGCTCAGCACCACGAGGCGATTGGCTATGTCTCGGCGGCCCTTGTCGACGAGACCGTCAAGATGGTGCCTATCGACGGCCTTTTACCCACGGACGCCACCGTGCGAAGCGGCAAGTACCCGCTCACCTATCCCCTGGTGGCCGTCTACCCCTCTCCCGCATCGCGCCCTGTTGGGAGCCTGATCGGCCTGGCCACCAGCGGCCGTGGCCGCTCTGCTATCGATCGTCACTATACATTGCCCCGCTAGGGGGTTGGACGCCCCACCCAGGGGTTGTGCTGGCGCTCGTGGCCAATGGTTGTGTCTGGGCCGTGCCCAGGATAGACGATTGTCTCGTTCGGCAAGGTAAACAGCCGCTGCGTGATGCTCTGCACCAACTGCTCGTAGCTGCTACCAGGGAAATCCGTGCGCCCGATCCCCTCGCGAAATAGCGCATCCCCACTGAATACCACATGCTCGGCAGCAATGTACAGGGAAATACCGCCCGGGGAGTGCCCCGGCGTCAAGAGCACCTGTACGGTGAGCTCGCCTACGGTAAATGTCTCTTCATCTTGGAACCGGTCATCGGGCACTAGGCCCCGGGGCACGTCGGGCGCAAACAGGCGAAAGAGGGACGGCGGATTGGTGAGTGCTTCGGCGTCGAGACGGTGGATAGCCAGCCTTGCGCCGGTCGCCTGGCGCAAGGGCGCCACGGCCATGGTGTGGTCAAAGTGAAAGTGGGTGAGCACGATCGTATCGAGCTCTACGCTCAAGCCCTGGATCTGCGCCAGGATCACGTCGGCATCGCCTCCCGGATCGATCACCATGGCGCGGTGCGTCTGCGAGCAAGCAACGAGGTAGCAGTTGGTCTGCAAGGCCCCTACGGGCAACGTGCGAAGGATCACATCATCACCTCCGGCGGGTCAGAGCTGGGGCAGGTTGCCCCGGCCCGAGTGTGACCCCATAGTAGGCCGTGCTGCGGACCCGTCAAGTTGCACCCCTGCTGAGAACTGGTATACTTGAGCGCCAAACGCAACATTTAACGAGGAGGCCGGTATGCGGTTTTCCACACTCTTTGGGCGCACGTTACGCGAGGTGCCCTCTGATGCAGAATTGATCAGTCACCAGCTCTCGGTGCGCGCCGGTTTGATCAGGCAACTGGCCGCCGGAATCTACAGTTACATGCCCATCGGCTGGCGGGTCTTGCGCAAGATAGAGCAGATCATGCGCGAAGAGATGGATGCCGTGGATGGGCAGGAGATGCACATGCCCATGGCCCAGCCTGCCGAAGTCTGGCGGGCTACGGGTCGCTACGACGCCCCCGCGCCTGGCCCCGCGCTGTTGCGCTTCCAAGATCGTGGCGGCCACGACATGGTCCTGGGCATGACGCACGAGGAGGTGGCTACCGACTTGGCCAAGCAGGAGATCAAGTCCTATCGCCAACTGCCCCTGGTGATCTACCAGATCCAGACCAAGTTCCGCGATGAGCCGCGCTCGCGAGGCGGTTTGATCCGCGTGCGCGAGTTTACCATGAAGGATGCCTACAGCTTCCACCCGGACTATGCCAGCCTGGATGCCTACTATCCGCGTATGTACCAGGCCTATGTGAACATCTTTTCCCGTTGCTCTGTGGAGACGATCTCAGTAGAGGCGGATTCGGGGATCATGGGAGGCTCGGCGTCTCACGAGTTCATGGTCGTCAGTGAGGCGGGCGAGGACACCCTGATCCTCTGCCCTCAGTGCAAGCTGGCGGCCAATGCCGAAAAGGCCACCTTTGTCAAGGGCCAAGGGATACGTGGCGACGCCGCGCCCATGGCCAAGGTGCCCACGCCGGGCACCACCACCATCGAGGATGTGGCGCGCCTGCTGGGGGTGGAGACACGGCAGACCCTCAAGGCAGTGTTCTATAGCACCGCTTCGGAAGTGATCTTTGCCATCATCCGCGGCGACCTAGAAGTGAACGAGACCAAGCTCTCCAACCTGCTGGGTGGCGCGGAATTGCACGCCTCCACCGAAGAGGAGTTGCGGGCCGCGCACATCGTGGCCGGGTACGCCTCGCCGGTGGGGCTCAAGGGCGTGCGCGTGGTCGCCGATGACTCGATCCTCAGTGGCGATAATTTCGTCGCCGGGGCGAACGATCCTGGGTACCACCTGACGAACGTCAATTACCCGCGCGATTTCGAGGCCGAGACCGTGGCCGATATCGCCCTGGCGCGTGAGGGCGACCTCTGCCCCCGCTGTAATGCCCGGATGACAACCACGCGCGGGATCGAGGCCGGCCACGTGTTCAAGCTGGGCACCAAGTACAGCGGGGCGGTGGGGGCTACCTTCCTCGATCGCGACGGCGCGTCCAAGCCGGTGGTCATGGGTTCTTACGGCATCGGCACCGGAAGGCTGTTGGCCTGCATCATCGAGCAGCACCACGACGAGCGGGGCATCATCTGGCCGGTTAGCGTGACCCCGTTTCACGTGCACCTGGTGTCGCTGGGCACTAACGTGCCCGAGGTCGTCCAGGCAGCCGAGACGCTCTACCGTGACCTCTTGGCCCAAGGCTATGATGTGCTGTACGACGATCGCGAAGAGACGGCGGGCGTCAAGTTCAACGATGCCGATCTGATCGGCGCTCCGGTGCGCCTGACTATCAGCCGGCGAACGCTGGCCAACCATAACTACGAGGTCAAGGCTCGCTGGGCCAGCGAGGTCCGGCTGGTGCCAGAGGCGGACCTGGATGGGGCCATCCGTGAGATATTGGCTACGCCAGCGCCATGAGGTGATCTGCTCGACGGCTGCGTTATTTGCGCGTTTTTGACCGTCGTGCTATACTTCAATCAAAGGTAAGGTAGGGGGAAAAAGTGGGCGATTCATCCCACTTTTTCTATTGTAATAGCTTGGTTGGTTTGTGAGGGAGGTTTTTTAGCGGCATGAAGAGTGAGTTCGAGATTGCCATCACTCAACTCTGTTCGGATCGGAATCTGCCTGCCCAGGTGATTCTTGAGGCGATCGAATCTGCCCTGGTGTCGGCGTACAAGCGCAATTTCGGCGCGAACCAGAACGTCCAGGTGACTCTCGATCCACATACTGGTCAAGCTCGTGTTTTC
>CAYQDH010000354.1:5341-5981 GCA_964416075.1 uncultured Anaerolineales bacterium
CTTGTGGTGGAGGATCTTCAGGATGATCGCACCGAGATGTCGCTGGCAGAGGCGCGGATCCACAAGCCCGACGCGGCCTATGCCGACACGATCCAGATCGAGCTGACGCCGCGTAACTTTGGGCGTATCGCCGCGCAGACGGCCAAGCAAGTGATCATGCAGCGCATTCGCGAGGCGGAGCGCGATTCGGTCTATCAGGAATACTCTGATCGGTCCGGCGAAGTGGTGAACGGCACCGTACGCAACATCGACGGCCCGAGCGGCAACGTGACCATTAGCATGGGCAAGGCAGAGGCCCTTTTGCCCAGGGCGGAGCAGATTCCGGGCGAGCAATATCGCTTTGGCCAGCGGCTGCGGCTCTATATCTCGGAAGTGGCCAAGACGGGCCATGGACCGCAGATCATTGTGTCGCGC
The DNA here is from genome assembly GCA_964416075.1 of uncultured Anaerolineales bacterium. Taxonomy (GTDB): domain Bacteria; phylum Chloroflexota; class Anaerolineae; order UBA1429; family UBA1429; genus CAYQDH01. The sequence goes on from CAYQDH010000354.1 coordinate 5,756, forward strand.
GCGCACCGAGGCTTGTTGCGTAGGCTCCTGGAGCTCGAGGTTCCCGAGATCTATAACGGCAGGGTCGAGGTCAAGTCGATCGCCCGGGAGCCCGGTTCCCGTTCCAAGATTGCGGTGGCGGCCCTGCAGCCTGGCATCGATCCGGTGGGCTCTTGCGTGGGGATGCGCGGTGTGCGTATCCAGAACATCGTCAACGAGCTCAACGGCGAAAAAATCGATGTCGTGG
>CAYQDH010000355.1:0-3813 GCA_964416075.1 uncultured Anaerolineales bacterium
CTGGCGTTGCCGCCACAACGCCTATCGCGGCGACGGCGCCTTTGGCCAATATTGCATCGTCATGCCCGACCAAGATGCGGTGCTGGCCATCACCTCCGGGGTTAAGGATATGCAGGCGGTGCTCGACCTGGTTTGGTCGGTGCTGCTGCCCGCGCTGGACAGTGCGCCACTCCCGGCGAATCCCGAAGCGCAGCAAGCCTTGACGGGCGAGCTGGGCGCGCTCGCCCTGCCCCCCGTACAGGGACAGCCTTCGTCTCCCTGGGCGGCCCGGGTCTCCGGGAAGCGCTACCTCTTCGCACCGAACAAGCTCGGGTTCAAGTCGGTCCTGTTCGACTTAACTCCGCAGGGCTGCACGTATCAAGTGGGCGTGGGGCGCAGCACGAATCGCATGGCCTGTGGCATTGGCGCGTGGGGCGCAGAGAGCGCGTTTCGCATGGGCCCACGCCCCAGCATGCCCGTGGTCGCCAGTGGGGCCTGGACGGCGGAGGATACCTACACCGTGCGCCAATGTTATGTGGAGGCGCCCTTCATCCCTACATTCACCTTTCGCTTTAGCGAGGAAGGCGTGACCTTGACCATCGTGGAGAACGCGTCTTTTGGACCTACGGAGCATGCTCCCCTCGTGGGCAAGCTGGCCAGCGACAAATAGCAGCTATCGCAGGTAAGCAAGGGATGGCCGGCAACCCGCCTGCCATCCCCATTTCTGCACGACATGCTCTACGTTGCAGGTCCGGCTTGTTCGCGCCGATCTAGTCCCCTAGGTTGACGTTCTGCTTGCGCAGGGCGGCACGCAACACCTCGGCGGGCACCTGGCGCGGCGCGCAATCCAGCTCCACCGCCACCCCCGCCGCCGCGCCCGCGGCCTGGCCCGTGGCGAAACAGGGCACGATCAGCCGCATCGAGTTGCCGGTGCGGGCGTCGCAGGAGATGCAGCGCCCCGCCGCCAGCAGGCCATCGACGTTCTGGGGCACGAGAGAGCGATAGGGGATGTCATAGTCCAGGCCCTTGATCTCGTAGATGGGACCCCAGTCGGGGAAATAGACTCCCAACCGGGCCACGCCATCCTCGAACTTGCGGCTGGCGCGGAGGTCGTCGTCCACCAGGCGGTACTGGCCGTGGATGCGGCGGCTCAGCCGAACACCAATCTGCGGCTCGGTGCTGGCGATGCGGGCCTTTTCATAGCCAGGCAGGCGCGCGCGAAGGTAAAAGAGCGTCTCAAAGGCCTCGCGGCGCAGCTGGGTCTCGGCGTGCGTGAGCGCCGCAGCATCGGTGATATCGATCTGCTTCAGATAGCGGGGGGCGCCGATCTTGGTGCCGCCGTTGAGCCGCCTGGCCTCCTCCATGATGCGGTCATACTCGGCAGGTTGCCCGGCGGCATAGGCGTCCACCCGGGCTTTGTCCACGCCCTCCATGCGCAGCACCAGGGTCACGTCGTGCGTCTCGTTGTCACAAGGGACCCCGGCGCGATAGCATAGGTCGGCGTCCGCGGTGGCATCGATGGTCACCTGGGCCAGGATGGCCTGGCGGCCACTCTTGCTCTCCACAAAAGCCCCCGCCACGCGACCCCCGTCGACGATCGGCGCACAGACCTGTGTCTGCAACAAGAGGTCCGCCCCCGCCTCCTGCACCATCTCCACCGCCTGCCATTTGAATATCTCGGCGTCCACGCGATAGTCGATCCCATCGCCGAGCATGGTCATGCCGCCCCACATGGCCATTCGCTCGCGGATGTCCGCCAGGATGCCCTGTGCCACGACGTGGTGGCCATCGCCCATCCCCAGGATAGCCACCACGTGAGACCCAGTGATCATCCCACCCAGGTAGCCATAGCGATCCACTAGGAGCGTGCGCGCGCCCTCGCGGGCGGCGGCGATGGCGGCGGCGATCCCCGCCGGCCCGCCTCCGGCCACCAACACATCCACGTCGGCCACCACCGGCACCTGCCGAGCTGATTCCTCGATCATCGAACTGCCGTGCATTGTGCGATTCATCGTCTATCTCATCCCTCCTGCAAGGCTTTACGACAAGGCATTCATGCGCTATCCTTGGCACGTACAAGATCGCATTCACGAAAGGAGTATCTCATGTACGTATTATTCGTCAAATCGCAAGTCAAACCGGAGTATCGCGAGCGCTTTATGAAGGTCGCTTTGGAGGATGCCCGCGGCTCCAGCCACGATGAGCCGGGCTGCCTGCGCTTCGATGTCCTGGTCGACGAAAAGGACCCCAACCTGATCTACTTTTACGAGGTCTATAAAGACCAGGCAGCCTTTCAGGAACACCAAAAGGCGCCGCATTTTATCCAATATCGTAACAACATCCAGCCCGAGTGGTACGTCGTGCCCGTCCAGGCCGTGCGCTCCTGGAGCTTGTATCCCGCGGATGCGGACTGGAAGTAGGCTGTTGCCAACGCCACGATTCTGCAGGCTGCTTACGACGTTTCCATGGGCCGCGATTTGGGCAAATCGCGGTACGGGATCGTTCTGCAGGCTGCTCACGACGTTTCCATGGGCCGCAATTTAGGCAAATTGCGGTGCAGGGTTGTTGAGCTAGACCTTGTTTCGTTTGATGAAATCCCAATCCAGATCCCAGCCCAGCCCCGGGCCCTGGGGCATATGTACGTTGCCCTGGGCGTCGATGCCATCGATGCGCGTGCGCAGCCAGGGCTGGGCATTGTCGTAGTCATAGTGCGGGTGCAACAGCCCGAGCTCATAGTACTCGCCGGGGATGCCCATGGCGCCCAGGGCGTGCAGGTTGCCGTGGCCGCCGCCATGCACTTCCAGCGCTACACCGTGCGCCTCGCAGAGGTGGATGCATTTCATGAGCGGCGTCAGGCCACCCAGCCCCACGTCGTAGCGGCTGATGTCGCTGGCGTGGTTGACGATCCATTCCGCGCGGTTATAGATGAGGCCCCCCGCCGTCTCCGGGCCAACCACGGGGATATCCAGCTGCTCGGAGAGCCAGATGTACGAGGACATGCTATGCTCGGACATCGGCTCTTCGAACCAGTGATAGTCCAGCTCCTCCAGGGCGCGGCCGATATAGAGCGCTTCGGTGCGCGAGTAGTCGTGGTGGCAATCGAGCATCAGGTGCACGCCAGGCCCCACGCGCTCGCGCACGGCGGCGCAGGCCGCCACATCGTGCTTGGCATCGGGACCGAAGGGGGCCATCCAGGTATGCAGCTTGAAGGCCTTGAACCCCCGGGCCAGGCAGGCCTCGGCGAAATCGGCGTACGCTTCGGGCGTGTTCAGCCCGCCGGGGATATCATCGCCGCACATGGTGCTGGCATAGGCCGGCACATGGTCGCGGTAGGCCCCCAAAAGCTTGTACACCGGCATGTTGGCTGCTTTGCCCGCCAGGTCCCACAAGGCCAGGTCGATGGTGCCCATCACCCCATCCGCCAGGGTAGGCCCCAGGATGCGCTGGAACTGGCGCATGCGCTGCCACACTCGCTCCCGATAGAGCGGGTCCTCCCCGACGAGGAGCTCCCGCGCCGTCTCCAACATGGCCGGGGAGCCTCCGGTAGTCAGTCCATCCACACCCTCGTCGGTGAGGATGCGAAAGAGGCTCGCCGTGGCCTGGTGCTCGGGGCCAGGATGCCCATGCCCCTCCGCGTCGCGCACCTGTCGTGAACGATAGGTAAAACGAACAAGCTCGACATCCGTGATCTTCATGTTTCCTCCCGATATTGTACCGCGGGCATCTTGCCCGCGCACTCCCTCATCCCGTGGGGTACCATGCTCGCCCCCTGTACCGCGGGCATCTTGCCCGCGCACTCTCCCATCCCGTGGGGTGCCCTGCCCGCCGCCCGTA